>JAQVRW010000042.1 GCA_028700875.1 Candidatus Zixiibacteriota bacterium
AAGCCAAGATGGTCGCCATTGCCGCCTGCATGCGAAAGCTCCTGCTTATCACTCAGGCCATGCTCAAACACCAAACACCCTTTAACCCGGAGCTAAAACCCTTGACCTAAGACACGGTATCTACGGGACTGACGGAAAAAATCAAAGGCGTCAGGGAGGGGTTCCTGACGCCTCGAGAAAGGGCGGAGACCGCGATGGGTCTTCGCCCTTCAAAATCATGATTGCCTGGCTACTTCTCCGAAGGTAAGGCCATTTCTGAAAAGCATGGTCACATCTGCGAAGTCATACCATTGCCATGAAGGCTTGGTCACCTCTGCAGAAGTATGGTCACTTCTGCGAAGTCATAACCAATGCATAAAGGCTTGGTTGCTTCCGCAAAGGTATGGCTACTTTATCGAAAGTATGGCTCCTTCATCTAAAGTATGGCTGCTTCATCGAAGGCATAGCTGCTTCTACAAAAGTATGGCTACTTCTGCGTCGGCGTCGGTGTCGTCGTAGTCGGGAACCGCTCGTGACCGGCGGCCGGACTCTTCACCGCGGTGGCATAATCGAACGGTTTGTAATTCGGATTGCCCTCTTTCTTGTGGCAGGTCATGCAGACCGGCTCTTTCGGTTCCAGCATACCGGCGGCCATGGCCGCTTTCTTGTCCTTCATCACTTCCTTGGACTTGTAGTCGGCGCCGGCGCCATGACAAGCCTCGCACTGCACCCCTTCAAGCATCGTGCCATCGGCCAGTTTGCCGGTGGTATGGCAGACGTTGCACTTGGGATCCTTCTGCTGTTCCGCGTTCAGGACGCTGAAGGTCTTGGCCTTCTTGGTGGCCTCCCAGGATTTGTATTCCTTGATGTGGCACATCTTGCATTTGGCCGCGCCGACATATTCATGCTTCTTCTCGACCTTCGGCGCCGGCGCCTTGTCCTGCGCGAAGCCGATCGATACGAACGCCAACGTCACGATCAGCGTCAGGACCAGCGTCAAACCCTTTTTCATCCTGCTGTCTCCTCCATCAGGTATTGTTGCGCGTCAATTTTCCATATCTTTATACGTTATACAACCTATCCGATGATTGATTCCTTAGACAGGCGTAAATTAGAGATAAATATTGTCTGATTTTTCCGCGGCAGTCAAGCCTTTTGTTCGCTTTTTTCGCAATTCCTTATATAACAACGAGATAGTGGATTCGCCGGAACGATGATTCAGGCGACAAAAAACGCCTGTTCTTCGAAAATTTCCATGAAAAACCCCCGAGGCCGGCAATCCGGAACGGGGGTTAGTGTTTGTTCACTATGTTGTTCTGTCGATCAGGTATGAATTCCGCCCACGGGGGTGGTATCGGCGAAAACGTGCATGAACCAAGACGTGGTCTCCCTCAGGCCGGATTTGAAATCGAAATCGACGCTGTACCCGAGATCGGCCTTGGCGGCTTCGATATCGGCCAGGGAGTGGCGGATGTCGCCCGGGCGAGGATCGACAAACCGGGTGGTCGTGACCCGGCCAAGAATCTGTTGGACCAACTCCAGCGTTTGGTTGAGCGTGAACCGTTCGCCGCAGGCGATATTGAATACTTTTCCCGGAGCATTGGGGGCCGTGCAGGCTTTGAGGTTGGCCGAGACGGCGTTGCCGATAAAGGTGAAATCGCGCGACTGTTCGCCATCGCCATAGATCACCGGCTGCTGGCCCACGAGGACGGCCTTGATGAAGCGGGGGATCACCGCCGAGTACTGGCTGTTGGGATCTTGACGAGGCCCGAAGATATTGAAATAGCGCAGTCCCACCGTCTCCAAACCATAGAGGCGATGATAGGCGCGAGAGTATCCTTCACAGGCCAGTTTGGTGACGGCATAGGGGGACAGCGGGTCGAGTTTCATCGTTTCGATTTTGGGCAGGGTGGGGGATTCGCCGTAGACCGAAGACGAACTGGCATAGACCACCCGTTTGACCCCCGCTTGACGGGCGGCTTCGAGGACATTCAGGGTGCCGTCGATGTTGACCGCATTGGAGGTCAGCGGATTCTTGACCGACCGGACCACCGACGGCAACGCCGCCTGATGAAGAACGTAGTCGATCTCCGCCATGGCCTCGGATACCGTCCAGAAGTCGCGGATGTCGCCTTCGACCAGCTCGACCTGGCCCCGTAGCGGTTCGATGTTCTCCCGCCGGCCGGTGGAGAAGTTGTCCAGAATCCGGACCTGTTCGCCGCGCTTGACCAGTTCTAAAGCAATATTGGAGCCGATAAACCCGGCTCCGCCCGTGATCAGGTATTTCATAATTTTCGCCGTCCTACGGAGTACACTCCACGGTTGTTTTTACTAGTATCGGCCTACAGAGACAAATGAATTACCGCCTGAAGCCCGAAATCGTTTGACTATCAATCGGTTTTTTCCGCGGCCTACTCTTAACCATTTCCGGCGCGGCTGTCAAGTGATCGGGCAAAAGAAAGCGCTGATAAGACTGCCGGCCCGTCACGTGCCTTTTTTTCATTTCCCGTCGGGGAGGGCCGGTTTCAGGGGCGACGGAAGGTATCCTTGATCATCGAGGAAACGGAAAATCTCCTGGGCGGCCAGGACGTGGCCGCGGATGTTGTAATGGAAAGGATCCTGTTTGACGTTGTCGAAGAGATCGGAACGGCGGTCGAAAATGGCGGCCAAGTCCACCAGCCCGGTGGTGAAAGAGGCGGCCGTTTCGCGGATGGCGTCGTTGTAATACCGATGGAGTTCGTGCATGACCGATTGCTTGCTTATTCCGTAGTACCGCTCCATCGAGGGGATGGGGGAGGTCATGAGGACCACCCGGGTGCTGTCCTGACGGGCGGCGCGGATGATTTCGGCCAGGTTGGCTTTAAAATCATCGAGTTCGACCCGGGACAAAATGTTTCTATTTGTGTCCCAATTCGGGGAGGGGAGGATTGAAAAGATGCCCTGTTTGAACACCCGATAAAAGCGGAAACGGTCCAGCAGATTTTGCAGGCTGATAATTACCCTGGGGGGCATTTTGATCTCTTTGTCGGGCCGGTTGTTGGCGGCCAGCCATTGATCGTTCCAGGCGAAGGTGACCAGCAGGATATCCGGCTTATAGGGCTCGACATATCGGCTGAAGTTTCGCGCCCCCTGGAAGGATGTATATCCGGGAACGGAGAAATTGTACACTTCCGTCTGTGGTATCCCGGCCCGAACCATCAGCGTGTGCAACCGTCCGGCGAAGGAGCCCTCCTCGGTCACGCCCCAGCCGAAAGAGCAGGAGTTTCCCAATACGGCGATCCGAAACCCGTTCTTGACCGGGTGAAAATCCTCACCCCGGAACCCCTGCCGGTTGATCCGGTAGGTTTTCCCCTCGAAGAACTCGGAGGTGATGGTTTGGCCGGAGCGGAAACGCCAGAAGAGGTCCTTATCTTTGAGGAAGACCTCGGGGAAATCCCAGGCGCGGTTGACGGTGAAATCGTATCCGCGAGGATGGGGGTTGGTGCTGGTCAGGTGCAGGCCGGTTTCCAGAATGGCCAGGAAGACGATGATGGAGGCCAGCGACCAGACGATATGTTTGACAGTTTTTGCCCACATGCAGATGGCTTACGGCGCGATGGTTTCCGGGAGAAACCGCCCCCCGCTCCCGTAACCGATGGTTAAAACACGGTATAGATGAACGGAGCCAGTGCCGAGCCTTCGGCGAGAACGATAAACAGCGACAGCAGCAGCAGAAAAACCAAAATCGGCACCAACCAGAACCGCTTCCGATACCGGATAAAGTACCACAGGTCCTGCAGGACCCTCAGGCGGTCGTCAATCTCCGTTCGGACTCCCATGGCGGCAATATATCATTCTTAAAGCGCCGTTCAAGATAAATCGCGTTTTTCGTCGGCCGATGGATCGAAATATCCGGCCGGCTCCGGCCCAGCGAGAAAAACCGGGAGTACGGTTGCGTTGAGCCGGCGATTCCGATATACTCCCGATATCAAAGCATAATAACCGAAAACTGACCAAAGGAAGTCATATGACCATTGCCGCGCCTGGCAGCTTGCGGGGAATGCTGTTTATTTTTTGTCTGCTTTTCCTGGCCGTCTCCGTGACGGGGGAAACCGCCGTCTTCCCGATTTGTAATGAAATATCGTTCTATCACAACGTTGACGACGCCGGGGAGTCCCGAGGGCGGACGCTTCAGATAGTATCGATCAATGCCTTTCATTGCCTGACCGATTTCTCCATCGAGGTGACCGGGGATTTCAATTGGGATTACGACCTGTACGAGAAGCACGACTATTACATGGAGCTTTCGCTGGTCAAACCGGTGTACAAGGCGATCTCGGTGAATTACCAGCGCATCTATGGGACATTCGTCCCGGAACCGATCAATCAGTTCGGGGTTCGGCTGTCGTTGTTCAGGCAGTAGGTAAGCCGGGGTATCGGCGTGATGAATGACAGGTATGCCGCCCCGCCACGGCGGGGCGGCATAGATATTCGATTAGATATCCGCTTCCAGTTTACGGATGGCCTCGATGTAGCGGTCGATGTCGTCGTCGATGATCGGTCCCTGTTGGGGACAGATTCGCTCCGGCGCCAACCGTTCGATCTTGTTCAGGGCGCACAGAAGGGCTTTCTTAGACGCCGCGGCGCCCGACACCGGCGGGATCAACGACTGCCAGCTCAGGGGGGGGGCGAAGAGATTCCAGTCACCCGGAATGAAACCGAACAGATTGCCCGAGAAGATGGTCTTGGTGCGGCCGTCATAGAAAAAGCCCGATCCGATCATGGGCAGATCGGGGGTGGCGTAGAAATCGATGGTCCGGCCGGATTTGAGGATGATGCTGTCGCCGTTGTCCAGGGGGACGATCGGGCTGGTGCAGCCGTAATGGCGGACCGATTCGACGGCGGCGGTCGGGGCGTAGATGCGGACGGTGCGTCCGGCGCGTTTTTCCGCCTGGGGCAGCGCGGCGCATCGCTGGGGGTCATTATGATGGACGACGATGTAGTGTATTCGTTCGGGCGGGATGAGGGAATCGACCTTGCCGCAGACCAGTTGATGATGCTGACGGGCGCAGGAGCCGGGATTGATCAGCACGGCCTCGTCATCGTCCATTAAAAGGTATGGATTCTGCGACTGGCCCGATGTTTCATCTATGCAGCCGACCCACCAGATTCCGGGCGCGACCGGGTGCGGTTTTTCCGTTTCGTATTTTTTTCTCTCGACCAGCGAAATGGGCGTCTGGGCGGTTTCCATAACATCTCCTGGGTTAAACCGACTATGTTTTGATTATCGGTCAAAAAAATCGAAGGTTAACGAGGCAATGATGATTGGACGGCCGGAGGCGGGGATGATTTTTGGCGCTATGGTTCGGGATACAGAATGGCTTCGCCGGACCGGTCTCCGCGCAGGTAGCTGACATAAACGCCCTGGCCTGTGTGGTCGAGGATCAGCGTGTACAAGTCCTTGATGTCCCTGGGCGTCCGGCCGTCGACGTTACGGATAAGGTCCCCCCGCCGCAGACCCGCGGAATAGGCTGATTTGAGCGAATCGATTCCGGTGACCCGGTAAAGGCCGGGACGATCCTCGGTGACGGAAAATCCCAGACGGCTTTCGGCCGGCGGTTGGCCGATGATTCGGCTTAAGCCGACCCGACGCGGCCGTATCTGTTCGGGCGGACGGGTCAGGGCGACGAGGTCCGATCGAACCGGCTCGGCGGCGATCCGATCGGCCAACGGGGAATCGGAAGAAAGCGGCCATCGTTTCCATAAGTGGTTCAGGACGACATCCCGTCCCGGGGCGCGCAGTTTCCACGGGTCGGACCGGTACACGGCCATGACGGAATCGCGGTCGACGAAATCGGCCAGGGTGGTCAGGGCCAGGAGGTCGGCCAGGGCATCGAACCGCCGGGGAGTCTTTTGCATCAGGGGATGATCGGCCAGATACCCGGCGCCGGTCCCAGGGATAAAAGCCTGATTCAAAAGCCGCCGGGACAACTGCTGAAACAAGGCCAGCAGGTGAGACAGATCCTGGGGCACGGCGATGATTCGGTCGCCGTTTTTCTTTCCGGCCAGCGGGATGGTCATGGGATCATAGGCGGCGTAATCGGGATAGTATTTCACGATATAGATGTCAAACTGCGGTTCGGTCCATTCGATCCCGGCGTAAAGAGAGAGACGATCCAGCACGGCCAACCCCTGCATGTCCCAAAAGGCTTTTAATGATTCGGCCTGAGGGGCGATCGTGGCGCAGGCGGCCAGGGCGCTGTCCCGTATCGGGTAGTCATCGGGGAAAAGCGAGATCATGTAGTCGTAATCGTCGATGATCATCCGCACCCGGGGGAGGGAATCATTCTGCGCCGCCAGCGGGAGGACGAAGGCGAACGTCGCCATGACGGCGACGGACAACCATATTCTATTCGAACGACAGAGACTCATAGACGATCAAATTGCCGGAGGAAGCAGGGGTTCATCGGGGGCAGTCGAGCCGGGTTCGGGAGTCGGGGCCGCAATCTCGACGGCCGGATGAAGGTGCCTCTCCAGCCGGAAATAAAACTCGGTCATCATCAGGCTGACGGCGGCACCGACGTAGCCGTTGACCAGGTACATGATCAGTATGGCGGTCGGGACGCCGATCAACAACGCCAGCCAGAGGTTGAACAACCCGATGGTGATAAAGGGCAGGGCCACGACCGCCAGGATGAGAGCGCTGATGATCGCGAAGCCGATCATGATCCCCAGACTGATGAAAAACATGATGACGTTGATTCCGAGCGCCTGGGTCAGCCAGGCAAAGCTATCGCCGATGCTGTCCATCACGGGCCGGTGTTCCAGGACGATCATTCGCTGGGCCAGCATGTAGGTCATGACCCAGACGAAGAGGCCAGCCAGGAAAATCGGCGCCAGTATCAGCAGCGAAAGATAACCCAGGACCTGGGCGATCAGGAAGGTCATCACGCCGATCAAAATCAGGACCAGCACGAAGGCGAGGATCATGATAATGAACAGGATGGCCGCGCCCAGCATGGGCCAAAAACAGGCCATTCCCGTCTGCCAAACCAGGCCGAGACGGTACGGTTCGTTGCGCCGAAACCGTCCGGCGGCATCAATCAACGCTCCTTCGGCGATAATCCGCAGGATAAAATATACCAGGCCCAGGATAAGCACGAAGGCGACCACCGACAGGATGATGAAGGGGTTACGGAGAAGGAATTCTTCGAATGAGGCGATGCTGTCGTTTCCCTGGCCGATGTTGAAGGTCGAGATGCCGACGGTCAAAAATCCCAGCAGCCATAGCGATTTATACCGCCAGGCGCGGTTGAACGCGAGCGATACGATTTCACCGTAGTTCATACGAGAGTATCTATGCAAAAGTCAGGACAGTGTCAACCAAAAAGCGGCCCGACGGATCTTTCAAAAGTGCCGCCGAATGCCGCTTTCGCGGCGTATTTTTGATGTCATTCCGCATTGAGAATGCAAACAGGCTCGTGGAAATGAACTTTGGGAGCGTGGATCGTGGAACAATATGATTTGATCGTTATCGGCTCCGGGCCGGCCGGAGAAAAGGCGGCCATCCAGGCAGCGCAGTACCGCAAGAAAACCGCCGTAATTGAAACGCGAGGCGTCGTCGGCGGCGTCTGTGTCCATACCGGCACGCTGCCGTCCAAAACCCTCCGGGAGACGGTCCTGTATCTGGCGGGTCTCAAGCAACGCTCCGTGTATGGCGTCGTGTGCAGCGTCAAAAGCGACGTGACCGTGGGCGAATTGATGTATCGCACCCGTCATGTCATCCAGAACGAACTGGAGGTGATCCAGAACAAGCTGATGCGCAACGGCATCGCCGTCATCAGCGGGCGGGGTCGACTGGCGTCGGCGCACGAGGTGGAAGTGGCCGGCGATTCAGGAGACGTCCGGACGTTTTCGACCGAGGCGATCGTGATCGCCGCCGGTTCCCGGCCGCATCGCGATCCGGCCATCACGTTCGACGACCGGCTGGTTTTCGACAGCGAGACGATTCTCAAGCTCGACCGTATCCCCCGTTCGATGGTCATCATCGGCGGCGGGATTATCGGCTGCGAATACGCCTGCATCTTCGGCCACCTGGGCGTGGCCGTGACCCTGATTGATTCCAAGCCGCGCCTGATGCCGTTTCTGGATCATGAGATTTCCGATACGCTGACCCACTTGATGCGCAAGGGGGGGATTAAGGTCATCCTGGAAGATCGAAAAGAGGCGATGAAAACCGGCGACGACCAAGTGACGATCACGATTAAAGGCGGACGGGAGATCGTCGCCGACAAGGCTTTGTACGCCACCGGACGGGTTGGCAATACGGTTGGGCTGGGACTGGAAAAGGCCGGCGTAAGGGTCGACGAACGCGGGTTGATCCTGGTTGATGAGAACTTTCATACCGGTGTGGAGAAGGTCTATGCGGTCGGCGATATTATCGGGTTTCCGGCGTTGGCGTCGGTGTCGATGGATCAGGGGCGACTGGCGGCCCGGCACGCCTTCGGCCGCCAGGAGGTCCGTCTTAACGCGTTGCTACCCTATGGGGTATACACGATCCCGGAAGTGTCCATCGTGGGCGAAACGGAGGAAAGTCTGTCCAAACGAGGTATCCCGTACGCCGCCGGGACGGCCCATTTTTACGAGTTAGCTCGCGGACAGATCGCCGGTGATCATGACGGCCTGTTGAAACTGATTTTTTGCCCTCATACTCACAAGCTGTATGGGGTGCATATTGTTGGGCAGGATGCCGCCGATCTGGTCCATGTGGGCCAGGCGGTCATCTCTTTCAACGGGACGATCGACTTCTTCGTCGATACGGTTTTCAATTTCCCGACCATGTCGGAGGCGTATAAGGTAGCGGCACTGAACGGTATGGCCAACCTGCAATCAACCGCCGGGACGGCCGACGTTCGCGGCCAAGGTTAGGTGTTGACAGAACGCCGAAATTGTATTAAGATTCCGGTGAGATGCGGGCGGCCTCCCCGATTGGCGCCGGTCCGCGAGTAAGAGTCTTTGCAGGAGATGATCGATGCAAGGCAGCAGGCTATATGTCGGGAACCTCAGGTACACAGTAACCAATGAACAGTTGCAGCAACTTTTTGCCGAGTATGGTCAGGTAAAAAGCGTCAATGTCATCGAGGGTAAAGGTTTCGGTTTCGTGGAGATGTCCACCCCGGAAGAGGCCCAGAAGGCGAAAGACGCTTTGGACGGCAAGGAGTTCAACGACCGTAATCTGAAGGTGGACGAAGCCAAGCCGCCACGCGATCGGCAGGACCGGGATCGACCGCGCGGCGGTCCGAGCAGACGATCATAACCGTCACTGAAAGATCACCTGTGACAACCGTCACCCCTATCCCCAGTACGGTCATATCGACCCCCGGGAGGAAGCCGGCTTTGGCGCGATGCGTCTGCCGACGGTGAGTTGTCGCATAAGGATAAGAGGACAGTTGTTCCGCCGCCGCGACCGAAACGAGGAATTCGGCTTGACAGAAGCGGAGATGTTTTCGTATACATGACGTTAGTTTTTCGATAAGGGTACCCTATAATGTTTCCCTGTGAGAGGCCCCACAGGCTGTCCTGCTTTCGCCTCCCCAGAAACATTATGGATCACTGAGGACTCATAATCTGAGGAGTGCGTAATGTCAGGGAGTCGCTTGTATGTCGGTAATCTCAGCTATTCCGTCACGGCCGATCAGCTAAAGGACCTGTTCGGTCAATACGGCGAAGTGGTCAATGTCAACGTGATCGAAGGCAAAGGTTTCGGTTTCGTCGAGATGGCCACCGGTGATCAGGCCTCGGCTGCCAAAGAAGCTCTCAACGGTTCTGATTACAACGGTCGTACGATGCGGGTTGACGAAGCTCGTCCGCCGAAAGCTCGTGACGATCGTGGCGGCGGCGGCGGTGGCGACCGTGGTCGTCGTGGTGGTGGCGGCGGTCCGAGCCGTCGGTTCTAACTATCTCGCGGGATATAAAAAACCCGCAGACAGGGAAAAAAGCAATTGTATGGAGGGGGGCCGAGCGATCGGCCCTCTTTCGTCTCGTCGGGGTTGTGTCGGCCGTCGGGCCCGACAACCGTCTTAAGCCGCATCAGGGAAACTTCCGGCGGCTCTTCCGGTCAGGTCTGCGTTCGGGGTTAAGGGCAGGATCATTCCACGCCGATATCGGCGGAACCCATCCAGGTAAGCGAAAAATCGATCCAGGCCGTGGTGGTCGACCGTCCGGCGATATTCCGGTGATTGGTGATATCGCTCCAGCCGGTATCGAGGGTGAAGAACAGATGATTGCGGCTGTAGGCAAGAGGGATAAATCCACCGATACGGAGGGCGATAGAGGCCGTCTTCTCGACCGTCCCGGTAGGGAATGATTCGTGATAGTCCCCCGCGACGGCCATCCACGGCTCATCCCAGGGATTATTCAACGATCCTTCGCCGTGACGGCGATAGGCCAGTTCGAGTTCGGTCCAGAGGGCGGCGTTCGGCCAGAAACGTGCGGAAAGCGCCAGCGAGTCGGCATCGGGGCCCAGCGGATGTCCCAGCGGTTTGTCGTGGAAGATATACCGGTTGCGGGGATAGAACTGATGATAGGTGCGATTGGTCAACCGGACATACTCGATGCGAACATCGGGGAGCATCGATCCGATTTTTCCCGCCTTGAACAGTCCCGCCATTATCCCCCATTCATTTGGTTCGTGGTCTCCCTGGGAATTGTCGTCGATTTGAAAATCATCGATGATGCACTGGCCGTAGAGCACGGTTCCCCACCCCGGCAGGGCGGTGAAGTCGAACCCGAGAATGGTGTTGTCATCCACCTTTTCGTTCACCTGCGCGGCATGGAAGATCTGCAGGGGGTTCAGGTAATACAGCTCGGGAGAACGTCCTTCGCCGCCGAACACGATCGTTTCGGTCAACCCGACCCGCAGGCGGCGGTGAAGTTTGATATCCAGCCGATGGGCGGCCAGGTAGCGGTTGTCGGCAAACGAATAATCCGGGAAACGGATAAGGTCCAGGCTGTCCGGGCGGCTCTTGTCCAGGCGGGCGAAAAGAAAATGAAAAGCCAGATGTTCGGTGTTATACGATGCCGACAGGAGATCGAGCGGGTCGGCGGTGGCCGAAAGAACCAGATTGACCGGTCGGGGGCCCCATACCGGGCGGAGTCGTCCGAGAGTGACCGCAATCTTGCCGTTCCTGTAGAAGACGGCCCCCAGGGCGATTTCGCCGGCCAGGCCACGATATTTCTTGCCGGTATAGGCGGGGTCGAGCGCCCGAGCGCGGTCGAGATTAAGCAGGGCGAAGGCCCCGAAATTTTTTGCCGGGCAGAAAGTCATCCCGCCAATGAGGGAGGGAAAATCGTCGGCAGAATGATTCCTTTCCGCCCGGTATCGTACAGAACCCAAAATGAAGAGGTGAGCGAAATCTATTTGTCCGGCATCGATCAGCCCCAGCGAAGGGGGCCAGTCGTCGCCGAGGACGTCTTTGCATTGTTGCAGGTAAAACGGTCCCACCGTGGGATAGCGGCTCAGATCCTGGCGTTCGGCCATAGTCCGGAACATGAGGTCAGAGGGCAGGGAGAACGGCGCATACCCGGCCGGGCAGATGACATCGGCCTCGGCGGCCAACGGCAGGAGGAGCAGCAAGGCCGTCAGCGCCGGTATGATCGACGAGAATCCCATTCTCTTCTTCCGTTCAGACGAACGATTCCTTATTCCATCATGATGCGCCGCTTCGCTTAAAGACGGCGGGGACGGTTTTCACGAGAATCTTGGTATCCAGCCAGAGCGACCAGTTATCGATGTACTGCAAATCAAGCTTCATCCAGTCTTCGAAGTCGATCCGGTTACGGCCGTTGACCTGCCACAGGCAGGTAAGGCCCGGCTTGACGGCCAGTTTACGCCGTTGCCAGCGGTCGTAGGCGGCGACCTCTTTCGGAAGCGGCGGGCGCGGTCCCACCAGGGACATCTCCCCCCGCAGGACGTTGATTAACTGCGGCAGTTCATCGATCGACGTTTTCCGCAGGACGGCGCCGATACGGGTGATGCGAGGATCGTTGGCAATCTTGAACACCGGCCCGGACATTTCATTGCGGTCCATGAGCCGGGCTTTGAGCTTTTCGGCGTCGGGCACCATGGTGCGGAATTTGTACATGGTGAACGGTTTGCCGTTTTTGCCGCTGCGGACCTGTTTGAAAAAGACCGGCCCCCGGTCTTCCAGCTTGATGGCCGCGGCGGTAATGATCCCGGCCGGAATCGACAGGAGCAGGGCGAAGATTCCCAGCAGGCGATCCAGGCAGGCCTTGATGGACATTTGCAGGCGGTCCTCGGGGGCCGACGAGTACACCACCGCCGGGAAATCCATGAACCGCGTGGGGTAGGGCTTGGAAATGGGATGATAATAGAAATCGGTCAACTGGCAGATTGCCACGCCCATTTCCTCGCCGGCGGCGAACGCATGCGTGGTCAGGACCAGGTCTTCGCTTTCGACGGCGATGATGATATAGTCGACCTGGTTGCCGGCGATGTAGTCCGGCAGGCCGTCGGGGTGCCCCAGAAGCGGCAGGTCCCGATAGCGCCAGAGGCCGGTGCGGTGATAATCGAGAAAGCCGATGATCTGGATGCCCCAGGGGGGATTGTCGCAGATTCGGTCGGCCACCGCCTGGGCCCTGGGGCCGGTTCCGATGATCAATACCTTGCGGACCGAGCCGCCCAACCGGCGATAGTGCCGAAGCGCCGCGGTCAACGACAATCGGAAGAGCATCAGCGCCACCAGATCGGCGGCGAAAAAGATCATCACGACCCCGGCGGGCAGGGGGATATTGGAAAAGAATATCGCGGCCGTGAACGCGAAAAAGGCTTTCATCGAGCCGCGGATAAGTTCTTTGAGAATGGTGCCAAATGACTTCAGCCGGTAGTAATAGGACCCGGCCGGTCCATAGAAGGCGACTGCCCAGAATGCCAGAGTAATTACCAGGAGCAATCCGGTCTGGGGGGTGGTCAACGATACCCTGCAGACCACGATGGTGGTCATGAGAATAACGTAGGTGAGGAGAAGGTCCCC
>JAQVRW010000393.1 GCA_028700875.1 Candidatus Zixiibacteriota bacterium
CGGCGTAATCGTAGAGCTGGTCGAAATAGTCGGAGGCGAAGAAGAGACGATTCTCCCAGTCGGCGCCGAGCCAGCGGACGTCTTCGGTGATACTGTCGACGTACTCCTGCTCTTCCTTGCTCGGGTTGGTGTCGTCGAAGCGCAGGTTGAACGTGCCGTTATACTGGCGGGCGATGCCGTAGTTGAGACAAATCGATTTGGCGTGCCCGATATGCAGGTATCCATTCGGTTCCGGAGGAAAGCGGGTCGCCACCCGGCGGTCGAATTTGCCGGTTTCCATATCATGGTCGACGATTTGACGAATGAAATCAGAAGTCGGAGTCGCATCATTCTTGGTCATAACGGCAATCCTTCATCCCTTCGCTTGGGTATCCCTGATATATCGCGCCGCGGCGCGCATCCGCGCCGTGGTTTCCTGACGTCCTATCAGCACCAAAAGCTCATACAATCCCGGGCCCTTGGTCCGCCCCGTCACGGCCAACCGCACGGGATGAATCAACTGGGCCGCTTTCACGCCCAGCGTTTCCGCCAGGTTGTTCAAGGCCGCTTCGACGGCATCATGGGTGAAATCGGCCAAACCGTCGAAAACATCAGCCAGCTTGTCCAGGCGGTCGGCCGTTTCGACGTTGAAATGCTTTTGCTTGCCCTCGGCGTCATAGGCCGTTGGCGGTTGGAAGAAACAAGCAGCCTGCTCGACGAATTCGTTTATGAGGCCACACCGGTCTTTCAACAGGCCGATCACGTCCATCAGGTACCGCCAGCGGGTTTCCAAACCGTATTTAGTGGAAATATCGGCGGCGATGAGCAAAGGCGCCACCATGACCGCCAGATCGTGGTTGGTTTTCCTCCGGATATGCTCGGCATTGAAATGGCGCATCTTGACCGGATCGAAAATGGCGTTGGATTTGTTGGCCCCGCGGAGGTCAAACGCCTCGATCAATTCCGGCAGGGTCATGATCTCCCGGTCGTCTTTGGGCGACCAACCCAGCATCGCCAGATAGTTGACCACCGCCTCCGGCAGATACCCCTCTTTGGCGTAATCGGAGGCGTTGGCCGCCTTGTCCCGCTTGGAGATTTTCTTCTTGCGCTGATCGAATATCAGCGGTAAATGCGCCATCTCGGGCGCCGGAAATCCCAGCGCGTCATAGATCAATACCTGCTTGAACGTGTTGGTCTGATGATCGTTGCCGCGGATGACATGAGTGATTCCCATCTCATGATCGTCCACCACGACGGCGAAATTGTAAATCGGGCGGCCGTCGCTACGGCAGATGATCAGATCTTCCAGGTCCTTGTTCTGCTTGACCATCTCGCCATAGACCAGGTCGGTGAAACGGGTCTCCCCGTCCGGTATCTGCAGACGCCAGGCGTGCGGTATCCCGGCGTCGAGTTTCTTTTTGATTTCATCCGGCGACAACCGCAGGCAGGTGCGATCGTAGCGGTAATCGGTTTTGTTCTTCTGAGCCTCTTCCCGTTTGGCCTGCAGCTCGGCTGGGGTGCAGAAACAGGGATACACCCGGCCCGACTGCTTGATCCGGTCGAGATAATGTGTATATCGATCCCAGCGCTGAGACTGGAAGATCGGGCCTTCATCCCAGTTCAGGCCAAGCCATTTCAACGAGTCGGTAATCGCCTCGACCATCGCGCTGTCGGAGCGCTCTTCATCGGTGTCCTCGATTCGGAGGATGAACTTGCCGCCGTTATGCCGGGCGAACAGCCAGTTGAAAATGGCGGTCCGGGCGGTGCCGACGTGCAGGAAACCGGACGGCGACGGCGCGATGCGTACTCTGACTTCAGACATAAACCCTCCCGACCTCGACGGGCGGCATGCCTGTCGAAAGTCGTGGCCTCAATATATGCCCCATACCCTTGTCTCTCAAGATGTTTTTTGCCCTGTTCCGACGGTCATTTGAGGATAAACCGGGCATCGACCGCCTTGCATCGGGCGCGGTCGTGAGAGACGATGAACGGATTTATGTCGATTTCGGCGAAGACGTTGCAGTCGACCACCAGTTGCGACAACCGCAAGAGTGTTTCTTTGAGGAGCCCTATATCGGCCGGCATGGAGCCTCGGAAACCGGACAGCAACGGATACGATTTGAGTCCGGTGATCATCTCTTCCGCCCGGGTTTCCGACAACGGCGTGATCCGGAAGGTGACGTCTTTCATGATTTCGACAAAGACGCCGCCCAGGCCGAACATGATCAAGGGGCCGAAAGCCGGGTCGTTGGTCATGCCGATAACCGTTTCCACGCCGCCGGAAATCATCTGTTGAAGGGCCACGGAGAAATGTTCTCCGGCGGGCAACGGACCGATCCGCGATTTGAGATCATCGAAGTTGGCCCGCAGTTCGTCCTCGTTGCGAATATCCACGCGGACGGCTTTGGCTTCGGTTTTATGGAGGATCTCCGGCGTATGCAGTTTCATGACGATGGGATAGCCGGCCGCCGCCGCGGCCTCGCGGACCGCTTCCCAATCGGCGGCGATGACATACGGCGCGGTGGGAATGCCATAGGCCTCAAGGATGTTCAGGGCATCCTGGCCGACAATGTGCTTCTTATTGTCGGCCTGACAGGCGGCGATGATCTTGTCGACGGCGTCTTTGGATACCGGGTAGGTTGGGTACGAATCGGGACATTTCTGAACCTTGTCCCGGTACTGCCGGTAGTCCTCGATCGTCGCCAGCGCCTTGCCGATCGCCTCGGGAAAAATGAAAACCGGCATTCCGGCCTCCATCAGCATTTCCATGCCCCGCGAGCGAAAGCCGACCCCCATGAAGGAGACCAGGAAGGGTTTGTCCGATTTCTTCTTGGCGTCGATGATCGCCTGGGCGACGTCGATTTCATCGATGGTGATCGGTTGGACGAAGATCGGGACGATAGTGTCGTACGAATCTCCGGCGCATACCGCATCCAGCGCCATGGTAAATTCCCGGCCCCTGGCCCCGGCGACCAGATCGAGCGGATTGTGAAGCGAGACCTCGTCGGGCAAAAACGACTGCAGCTGTTGTTTGATTGACTCCGGCAGCGGCGGCAATTGCAGGCCGTGGCCGATGAGCGCATCGGTGGCCACGATCCCCGGCCCGCCGGCGTTGGTCACCACGGCCACCCGGTTCCCTTTGGGACCCGGTTGATGGCTGAGGGCCATGGCGATATCATACAGTTCCTCGATAGTTGTGGTCCGCATGACGCCGCACTGGGCAAACAGGGCATCCACGCCGACAT
>JAQVRW010000043.1 GCA_028700875.1 Candidatus Zixiibacteriota bacterium
CAAAGCCCTGAATATCTCCGTCCAGACGGTTCACAAGCATCGGGAAATCATCCGCCGCAAGCTCCAGGTTCAGAATCTGAACATCAATCTTTCGACGTTTCTCCGCAACAAAACCCGATAAATCAGGGTTTCTTACGCAATGCCTACGCAATAACCCCGGATTGAGGCTTATCCCGCGCCGTCGATTAACGCCATATGGGGGCAACAAGTAGCACGATGGTGAGGCAATGGCCCTCGACTCGCAACGGGGATAGACAACATGACTATGACACCGGGACATCCATCGGGTCCATTGCCTCGCCCAAGTAAACGATTCGGAAGGACTGATTGACGGGATCGGGGAATGGGTGGAGACGGAATCATACCGGGAGTATAGTTCGGAAATGCGGCGCCTGGATTGCAGGCGGCACGGCAACGGATAAGACAACGTAACCGCAACGGAATTGGGGTCGCATGGATACTCTGGAGAAAATGGTCGAAGCCGTAGCGGCCGACGCAGTTATGGCCAATATCGAGGATCTTCCCGCTCTGGCCGGGCTTCATGAACAATTCCTACATATAGAACAAGCGGCCACCGACAAGACCGGGATCGTTTCCCGGGCGGCCGCGGCGGTTGCCCGGCTCGTGGAAAAGATCGTTCTCAACGATGTTCCGGACAAGTCTCAGGCCCTTGCGGCCGTCGGCGATGCGGTCGCGGCGATACAAAAGATTGTGCGGGACCATCGCCCTGAATCCGATGTGACGTTTCCTCCGGCGCTGGGGTTGACTATGCCGGCCGCCAACGAGGCAGGAAAAGACAGAACCGAATCTGCGCAGGGTGCTGCCCTTGCCGCCGGCGATGCTTCGCTGACGAATGCTCCGACGGCGTCCTCCGACATCCGACAGATTTCGAATCAGAAACCCGCCCCGCCGTCGGCCGCACCGGACCAGGCCCCGGCCGCCGAACCTCTGATTATCTCCCTCGAAAACAGCGACACCTCGCTCATGGGCGAGTTTATCACCGAAGCCAGAGAGCATTGCGCCAACGCCGAGCAACTCCTCATGGATCTGGAATCCGGCGGCGACAAGGATAACGCTATCAACGCCATTTTCCGCAGCTTCCATACGATCAAGGGGGCCGCCGGATTTATGGATTTAAAGCCGGTCCTGGTGCTGGCCCATGAATCCGAAACGCTTTTGGACCTGGCGCGCAAAGGCACGATTATAATGGCCGGCAAGGCGGCCGATCTCGTCTTCGATGCCATCGACGTCATGCGCAAATTGCTGGACGGCGTCGAATTGGTCATGAAGAACGGCGGTTGTTTCGACGGCGGCCCGGTCACGTCGTCGGTGCTCGACCGGCTCCGCCGGTTGATCGAGAATCCCGAGGCGACGGAGGTCGGCGAACCTCCCGCGCGGGTCGGCGATATCCTGATCGATATGGGTTTGGTGTCTCAGGAAGCGATCGACACGGCGCTGGCTCAAAAGAAGAGGGTTAACGAAAGACTGGGCGAAACGCTGATCCGGCAGGGATTGGTTCCGGCCAAGGCGGTGGCCCGTGCTCTGCGGGAGCAGCAGGCCAAGAAAACCGTCGTCGGCAGCGTTGTCAAGGAAGTCGTCAAAGTCGACACGGAGCGTCTGGACCGGCTGATCGACACGATCGGCGAACTGGTGGTGGCGGAGTCGATGGTGGGCCAGGATGATGAAATTCTCCGTCTCGTTTCCCCCAAGGTCGCGCGAAACGTCTCCCATCTGAACAAAATTACCCGCGAATTGCAGGAAATGGGGATGGCGATGCGTCTGGTTCCGGTGCGCGCCACGTTCCAAAAGCTGGCCCGCGCGGTCCGCGATCTCACCCATAAATCCGGCAAGGAGATCGAGCTGGTGCTGTCGGGCGAGGAAACCGAGGTCGACCGCGGCATCGTGGAACATATCGGCGACCCCCTGATGCACATGATCCGAAATTCGGTGGATCACGGCATCGAATCGCCGGAGGAGCGGGTGGCGGCGGGGAAACCGCGCACGGGACAGATCACGATCAAAGCATACCACAAAGGGGGTAACGTCCAGTTCGATATTTGCGATGATGGCCGTGGATTAGACCGGGATAGGATTTTGGCCAAGGCTCGCGAGAGGGGGCTTCTCGATGGGGGCAAAGAGCCGACCGACCACGAGATATATAATCTCATTCTATTGCCGGGCTTTTCCACGGCCCAAAAGATCACCGACATTTCCGGCCGCGGCGTCGGCATGGACGTGGTCAAGAAGAATATCGAACTGATGCGGGGGCATCTCGAAATCGCCTCCGTTCCGGGCCGGGGAACGTTCTTCTGCATCAAGCTGCCGTTGACCTTGGCCATTATCGACGGCATGCTGGTCAAAGTTGAGGATGAGCGATTCATTATTCCGACGTTGTCCATCGTGGAGTCGCTCAGTCTGTCCAAAGAAACGATCTTTTCCGTCAACGCCAAAGCCCGGATGATCAACCTGCGCGGGGAACTGCTTCCGCTCGTGTCGGTCAGCGAGATGTTTGGATTGCCGCCGGCCGCGGACGCGTGCGTCGAGAAGACGGTGGTCGTCGTGGAAGACGCCACCCGCCGGGTCGGTTTGATCGTCGATACGCTTCTGGGTCAACGTCAAACCGTCATCAAGAGTCTGGGACGGACGTTCGCCGCGCAGAAATGGGTGGCAGGCGGGGCGATTCTCTCCGACGGTAACGTCGGTCTTATCCTCGATGTCGCCGGCATGGTGGGCCTGACCGGCACTCATCGGGCGACGTCCAGTGAACACGGCTCCACGCCCGAAACCATGGCGCAGATTCCGGCGGCTGTTTCCGCCGTGTGATACATGATCATTTGACCTCTACGAAAGGATGCGAGGCATGAACGATATCACCACGACCGGCCCGGCGACGGGCAAAGAATCCGAGGCCGGACGAAACCTGGCCGGAAAGTACCTGACCTTCCGCCTGGATCAGGAGGAATACGGCCTGGAAATTCTTAAAGTCAGGGAAATCATCGGCTTGATGGGGATAACCAAGGTGCCGCGTACGCCCCATTTCATCCGCGGCGTCATCAATCTGCGGGGCAAGGTTATTCCCGTCCTCGATCTGCGGTCCAAGTTTGAAATGGAAGTCATCGCGGATACCGAGGAAACCTGCATCATCGTCGTCGACGTGGAAAACGCCGACGGCTCCATCCTGATGGGTATTTTGGTGGACGCCGTGTCGGAAGTCCTCGACATCCAGGCCGGCGAGATCGAGGAAGCGCCGACGTTCGGTTCCGACGTCGATACCCGTTTCATTCTGGGCATCGGCAAGGTGAAAAACTCCGTGAAGATTCTGCTGGATATCGACCGGGTGTTGACCGGCGTCGATGTCGCCGGCGTCGCTGGCCCAGAGATGGCCGCAACCGACACTCTGGACGCCGAATTGGCGGCGGCTCTGCGGTAGATAATGACTGTGCCGGCGGATATGCCGGTCGGCCAAACGATCGAGACGCGATGTCTCGAGGCCTGTGCAGGGAGTCGAGGCATCCTCTCGAATATCGGGGGATTTGTATGAAAAGAAGCATGCTCATCGCCGTCATGGCGCTGGTGGTGGTCTGGGGGGGGGCGGCGATTGCCGGCGATGCCCCGACCGTGAATCTCAATTGGTACGGATATTTCAAACTGGACGGCGCCTATGACCAAAACCCGACCAGTCACGGCAATTTTATCATGTGGATTCCGCAGGCTTCGGCTTACGGGGACAAGGGGCAGTTCACGATGACCGCCAACGAAACCCGTCTCGGGCTTAACGCCGTCGGCAACGGGTACGGCAATGTCGCCGTCGGCGGCAAGTTGGAGGTCGACCTGTACGCCAGCATCAGCGGCACGGCTATCGCCGAGAACAAAGCCATGCTGCAATTGCGGCACGCCTATTTCACGCTGGAGAAGGGACCGGTCAAACTCCTTGCCGGTCAATCGTGGGATCTTATTTCCCCGCTGAATCCGTCGACCCTGAACTATGCGGTCCTTTGGGGTTCCGGCAATACCGGGTATCGCCGTCCGCAGGTTAGCCTGTGGTATACCGCCAAACCGAGCAAGACGACCGACATCGTGATGGCCGGCGGCGTGTTCCGCACTATCGGCAATGACTTGACCCCGACGTTCACGCTTGCGGCGGGCGAGGCGACCGACGGCGTCGATGACGGCACGGATGCCGCGCTGCCGTCGTTCCAGGCCCTGGTCGATGTCAAACATACCACGGCGAAAGGCGGGACTTTCCGCGGCGGCGTGTCCGGTCTGTATGGCTCGATGAAGGCCGAAACCAATCAGGGGCGGTCGCAGGACTATTCCGCCTGGGCGGTGATCGGCCATCTGGCGGTGTCGCCCTCGACGCGGTTCGGGTTCTCCGGCGAAATGTTCACCGGTTCCAATCTGGGCAGCTATTTCGGAGGCATCCTGAGGAACAGCGATGTCGACGGCCTGGAAGCCACGGGCGGCTGGGTTTCAACCTGGGTGCAGGCTTCCAAAAAGATGCAGGTTTCCGCCGGATACGGTATCGACGATCCGAAAAACGATGTGATCGCGTCCGGCCGGACCAAAAACAGCTGCCTCTACGGCAATCTTCGCTACACGCTGGTGCCGAAGGCGACGGTGGGTCTCGAACTGGCCCACTGGCAGACGGAGTACAAGGGGGCCGGCAATTCCGATGACGTCCGTATCCAAACCTCTTTCATCCTGGGGTTCTAGCATAAAAATGACAACGAGAAGATACACTATATCGATGGCAGGAGGAAATAATGCTTAACCGGTTCAAGCTTTCCACCCGGATCATGGCTCTGGGTGTCACCATCGTTTTGGCGTTCACTCTGGTCCTGTGCTGGATGTATCCCAAGTTCCAGGCCAAGATGTACGACGCCAAATACGTCAAGACGCAGCATCTGGTAGAGACGGCTTACACCGTTGTGGAAAATTACGCCAGGCAGGCCAAAAGCGGGGCGCTGACGACCGAAGAAGCCCAGAAACGGGCCATGGCGGATCTGGCGGCAATGCGGTACGGCGACAACGATTATTTCTGGGTCAACGACCTGCGGCCGTACATGATCATGCACCCGCTGAAGACGGAAATGAACGGCACCGATGTCAGCCAGACTGCCGACGCCAACGGCAAGCGGTATTTCGTCGAGTTCGCCGAGGTGGCCCGTACCAAGGGCGCGGGCTTCGTAGATTACATGTGGGTCAAGCAGGGAGCGTCCAAGCCCTCGCCGAAAATCTCCTATGTCAAACTGTTTTCGGAGTGGGAATGGGTGATCGGTTCGGGCATCTATATCGATGACGTTCAGGCGGAACTGTCCCGTTTCTTCACGATCATTATCGCGGTCGTGATCCTCATCGTCATCGGCGGCCTGTTGATGTCCTTCTTCATGGCTCGGTCCATCACGCGGCCGGTCAACAAGGCCATCGATGGGTTGACGGCCGGCGGCGAGCAGGTGGGTTCGGCATCTGAACATATCGCGGCGGCCAGCCAGGCACTGGCCGAGGCGACCACCGAACAGGCATCATCGCTGGAGGAAACGTCTTCCGCTCTGGAGCAGATGGCCAGCATGACCAAGCAGAATGCGGACAATGCCCGCCAGGCGAGCCTGTTGTCGACCGACGCCAGCACGGCGGCCGATAAAGGTTCGGCAGCCATGGAAGGCATGTCCCGCGCGATTCAGGAAATCAAGCATTCGTCGGACGAGACCGCCAAGATCATCAAGGTCATCGACGAAATCGCCTTCCAGACAAACCTGCTGGCCCTGAATGCGGCGGTCGAAGCGGCCCGCGCCGGTGAAGCCGGCAAGGGATTCGCCGTAGTCGCCGAAGAGGTCCGTAATCTGGCCCAGCGTTCGGCCGAAGCGGCCAAGAATACCAGCGCCCTGATCGAAGGTTCGCAGAAGAACTCCGACAACGGGGTGCGCGCGGCCCAGGAATTTTTGGGCATCCTCAGCGAGGTCACGACGTCGGTCAAGAAGGTGGCTGACCTCATCGGCGAGGTTTCCGCGGCCAGCAACGAACAGGCCCAGGGAATCGAACAGGTGAACTCGGCCGTTTCGCAAATGGATCAGGTGACGCAGCAGAACGCGGCCAACGCCGAAGAATCAGCCTCGGCCAGCGAGGAGTTGGCGGCGCAGTCGCAACAGCTCCAGGCGATCGTCAATGAACTGCGCTTTATCATCGAAGGCGCCAGGGCCAGCCAGCGATTTTCGGAGAGTCCGTCGATGAACTCGCAGGATCGGCCGCGACCGACCTCTTTGGGGACGAACCGGACTGCCGGCGTCAAGAACCGGATCGGGGCGGCGATCAAGAAGCGAACCGGTAAGGCGGCTCCGTCTCAGAAAGAATCATCTCGTCGGCCGCAAACCCGCGCCGAGGAAATTATTCCTCTCGAACAAGAGGAAGTGGCGGGATTCTGATTCAGCGACGAACCACAGGCGGCGCGTCTGCGGAGACATGCGTCCCCGCAGACGCGTCACGACGACAATCGCGGGTGTGTCGGGCGGACCCCGGTGCGCCTGAGTTTGGACAAACGTGATGGATGCCAAAACGCCGGCCGGCCAGACCGTCGCGACGCCGTTTTCACTGACGGTGACGGAAAATATGATACAGGTGCGGTTGTCCTGCCCGAGCGCGGTCGCGCAAACGGCCGGTCTGATCGAAGCCATCGCCGTGGAGATGAAACGCTGCGGTATCACCGCCCCGCCGGTGCGCGAATCGCTCGAGCAGGCTCTCCGCCATGCCGCCGAGACGGGCGAGGATATCGTCGATCTCCCCATCGCCTTCGGCCGGGCGCCCGAGCCGCCGCAGGACGGGTCTCTGGAATGGACCGCCCCGTATTTCACGGATGGATACGTCGTGAACCCGGAGACCAAACGGATCGATTTCCGTCAGAAGGCGGAACACCTGACGGTGGACAAGGGGCAACTCTTGGTCCGGGTGAATTCTCCGCACGACGGGCGGCACGGCGAGGATGTATACGGCATGCCGATCAAAGTCGCGCGGGCCAAGGCCGCCGTCATCCAAGCCGGGCGTCAAGTGATCTGGGATGAAAAGGAACGGGGATACCGCTCCCGTTGCGAAGGACGGATACGATTCACGGGGCGAATGCTCGATGTTGACAACGTTTTTCACATCGCCGGAAACGTGGGCAGTGCCACCGGCAACATCAAGCACAACGGGCAATTGATCATTGATGGCGATATCGAACCCGATTCCAAGGTGGAATGCACCGGCGATATCGACGTCCGCGGACTCATTTATGCCGCGGACATAGAGTGCGGCGGCAATCTTGTCGTCCGCAGCGGAATCAATCAATCGCCCGAAAAGCGGATGCACGTCGGTGGGGACGTGGTGGCCAAGTATATCCACAACGCAACTCTGGAGGTCACCGGCAACGTCCACGTGGAAACGGAAATCTTCCAATCGAGCATCAAAACCGCCGGCGAGATCAGCTGCACAGCCGGGCGGATCGTCGGCGGGGAAAGCATGGCCGCCGGCAATATTATCGCGGGGGAGGTCGGGTCGCGCGGGAACGTGCAAACCCTGCTGGCGGCCGGTCTGCATTACGAGCTGATGAGGAATTTGCAGGCCAATATTCAGACCATGAAAAAGCAGACGGAGAACGTCCGCAGCCTGACCCCGGCGTATAAGCAGGCCATGGCCAATATCGGCGCCCTTTCCGCGGCGCAACGGGAGGCGACGATGGAGATGGGTTTCGCCATCTCCGAAGCGGCGGATCAGATCGCCGACCTGGAAGTGAAAAACCGGGAACTCAGCCAACAAGCGATTGAGGGCCGGGCCGCCCGGATTCAGATCGCCGGGTTGGTTCATCCCGGCACGGTTCTGAGGATTTTTAGCGCGCAACACCTGGTTGAGGACGCCGTGATCGGGCCGATGGTCGCGGTCGCGGACCCCAACACGGGAGAAGTGACGTTGGTATCCGAAACCACTGATACGATGGAGAACAAACATGAACGTTGAAAACATCAACCCCTTTATCGAATCGGTTGCCGACGTTTTCGCCAACATGTTGGATTGCGAGGTGGAAACGGGCGATCCGGAGGTGAATACCGAAGAGCATGGGACGCCGGACATTATCGGCGTTATCGGTTTGTCCGGAACGGCCCAGGGGATCGTCGCCCTGCGGCTGCCGATAAAAACCGCCCTTAGAATGGTGGGGCGGATGGTGGGGACGGAATTCCGCACCGTCGACTCTTCCATCATCGACGGCGTGGGCGAACTGGTCAATATCATCGCTGGCGGGGCCAAGGCCAAATTCGAGGGGCATACGATTTCGCTCAGCCTTCCGTCGGTCGTGCGGGGGAGCATTTACCGGTTGAATAACCTCGGCAATACCGTCTGGCTGACCGTGCCGTTTACGAGTCCGTTAGGTGGATTTTCCCTGTCGGTTTGCTTAAAACCGGTGGTGATGGCAGAGAAGGAGGCCGCGCATGCAAGTTCTAGTCGTCGATGACTCTCAGATTATGCGCAAGATCATCATGGGGGCGCTCAAGAAGCTGGGCGTCAACGACATCATGGAAGCCTCGAACGGCCAGGAAGCGATCGACATCGTTTCCAATGACAACACGGTCGGGCTGGTGCTCATGGATTGGAACATGCCCGTCATGACCGGGATAGAGGCCGTGCGCAAGATCCGCGCGGGCAGCATCAAGACACCGGTGGTCATGGTAACCACCGAGGCGGAGAAGGAAAAGGTCATGGAGGCCATCAAATCCGGGGCCAACGACTACCTGATCAAGCCGTTCAATCACAAAGATATTCAAGGGAAGCTGGAAAAGTTCCTCCAATGTGCCGAGAAATAGCCGTTTCAATCGGGCGACCGGAACGGTTTGTGAACCTGCAACTCAAGGATGACCGTGAACGCCGATACGTTTGACAAACTACGAACCCTGGTGTACGAGAAAAGCGGCATCACGCTGGGGGATAACAAGCAGGCCCTGGTCCGCGCCCGCATCGCCAAACGCATGCGTCAGCTCGAGATCGTCGATTACGACGAATACCTCCACTACGTCATGAAGGAACCCAGCGGCGACGAAATACAGTGCATGGTGGACGCCATATCCACCAACGTCACCAGTTTCTACCGGGAACCGGCTCATTTTGATTTTCTGCGGGAGGCAATTACCGGGTGGATCGAGAAAGGGGTTCGCGACCTGCATTTCTGGTCGGCGGCTTCCTCCACCGGCGAGGAGCCGTACACGATGGCCATCGAAACGCTGGAGACGATCGGCCGGCGGCCGGTGACGGCCAAAATTCTGGGCACGGATATTTCCCGGCGGGTGTTGGAAACCGCTCAGCGCGCCGAGTATACCCCGGGGCAGATAAAACCGGTCCCGGAACACCTTCGCGATTTCTATTTCGAACGGCGGAAAATCAAGGGGGAGACGCGCTATGCGGCCCGCGAGGCGTTGCGCGCCATGGTCGTGTTTCGTCAATTCAATCTCTCCGCATTTCCCTATCCGTTAAGTTCCACTCTGGATGCCATCTTTTGCCGGAACGTGATGATCTATTTCGACCGCATCGTCAGGACGAGCATGGTGCACGAATTCCAGCGTCTGTTGAAAAAGGGCGGCTATCTGTTTGTCGGCCACGCCGAAAGCATCACCGGGTTGTCGGACAGCTTCATGTGCATTAAACCGTCCGTTTACAAAAGGGTTTGACCGCATGTCGTTGATCGTCGTCGGAATATCGGACTTGCAGACATCCGGAGACCCTCAGGATGTTTTCATCACCTATTCGCTCGGTTCGTGCATTGGCGTCACGGCCTACGACCCCGCCGCCCGAATCGGCGGAATGATTCATTATATGCTGCCCCTGTCCCAGATCGCTCCGGACAAGGCCGCAGCGCGGCCGGCGATGTTCGCCGATACGGGGGTGCCCGCCCTGCTTAACACCCTGCTATCCCAGGGCGCGGCCAAGAACCGGCTGGTGGTCAAGGCGGTGGGAGGGGCGCAGCTGATGGATCAGCACAAGTTGTTCAATATCGGGGAACGGAATTTCCTGATTCTGCGGAAAATTCTCTGGAAAAACAATATACTCATCAAGGCCAGCGACGTGGGAGGCATGATGTCGCGGACGCTTCGCCTGGAACTGGATACGGGGCGTGTCACCGTGAAATCATCGCATGGAGAGGTGGAACTATGAGCGTGAAAGCAGACCTGATCCAGCGCCTGTCGTCATTGCCGACGGTGCCGGTCATGGCCAACCGTCTGGTGCATTTGCTCAATGACCCCGATGCCCGTCCCGGGGAAATCAGCCGGGTCATCCAGTACGATTCGGCGCTGACCGCCAACATCCTCAAGGCCGCCAATTCCTCCTTCCTCGGTTTTACGCAGCCGGTGACGTCCCTGGATGAGGCAACGGTCCGGCTGGGGACCAACTGGGTGTTTCAGATCGCGGTATCATCGTTGATCTATTCGAATCTCAGGCAACCGGCGGCGGGATACGGGATGTCGGCCGACGAAACCTGGAGACATTCGATGGCGGTCGCGGTCATGGCCGAGGCGTTGCGCGACCTGCTGCATCTCACCAGTATCGGCACGGTATTCACCGCCGCCTTGTTGCATGATATCGGCAAGATTCCCATGGGCGAGTTCGTGGCCGACGCCTTCCCGGCCCTGCAGGAACTGGTGGATGAAGGAAACGCTTCGTTTGAAGAGGCGGAACAGGCGATCCTGGAAGTGGACCATGCCGAAATCGGCGCCCTGATCGCCCGACAATGGCGTTTCCCCGAAGCCATCGTCGATTGCATCCGCTGGCATCATTATCCGGAAAAAGCGCCGGTCATTACGCCCGCCATTGATCTGGTGCACGTGGCCGACGCGATTTGTCTGCTCGAGGGTCTGGGTATCGGCCGCGACGATCTGCATTATCGGCTGTGTGAATCGTCGATCGAGCGTTTGCGCCTGAACCAGGACACCACCGAAAAAGCCGTTAGTCAGACGATGGCGGCGTTGGACGCCATCAACGCCGCTTTCATAAACGCACCGGCCGTCCGGGTCGGGAGGTGATGGGGTAATGGGATATAATATATTAATCGTCGACGATTCCAAAACCATCCGGGCCATCCTGTCCAAGACCATGCGCTTGACCGGGATTTCCATCAGCGAGATCTTCGAAGCCGGCAACGGCCAGGAGGCGCTGGAGTGTTTGCACGGGCAATGGATCGACCTGGTCCTGACGGACCTGAACATGCCGGTCATGACGGGAATCGAACTGATCGAGGCCATGGTGGCCGACGATCTGCTCAAGAATGTTCCCGTGGTGGTCATCTCTACCGATGGCAGCACCACCCGGATCGAGGAACTGAAGGCCAAAGGCGTCCGCGAGTATATTCAAAAACCATTCACTCCCGAGGACGTCCGGGGAATCATCGAAACCTTGTTGGGAGTCCTGCATGAGTGATCAAACCATCCGCGATGCCCTCAACGAGGTCGTCGCCCGCGTGTTTCAGCAGACCGCGTTTCTGTTTCCGGAGCCCGCGGACCTGCCGGAAAGTATGCCTTCCGGCGATGACGCGTTCATCGCCGTGTCGCTGACCTTTTCCGGGGACCGCTCCGGCGACATCTGTTTGATTCTTCCGGAGACCGTGTGCCGAGAGCTCGCGGCCAATCTTCTCGGAGAGGATCTGACGGAAGACCTAATTCGTGAGACGGCGCTGGACGCCGCCAAGGAAACCTTGAATATCATCGCCGGGCAACTGCTCATCCAGATGTACGGCGATAAAGCCCTTTTCAATCTGAGCGCGCCCGAGGTGAAGGAGACGGCGCCGGCCGACATCATCGCTTCTGCAGGCACAGACGCGTATGCCTGCAGCATGGTGGACGGCCGTCCCGTACTCGCCGCCCTGACGCCGAAAACGGACGTGTATGAGCATACGAGTACTGGTCGTTGACGATTCCGCGGTGGTTCGGAGCATCTTTTCGACCGAACTGGCGCGCGATCCGGAAATAACGGTGGTCGGCACGGCTCCCGATCCCTTCGTCGCCCGGGATAAAATCATCAGTCTGCACCCCGATGTGCTGACGCTGGATATAGAAATGCCGCGCATGGACGGGATCACCTTTTTGCGCCGGTTGATGAAGCATTATCCTCTGCCCACGGTGGTGGTGTCCTCGCTTACCGCTCGGGGAAGCGAACTGGCCATGGAAGCCATCGACGCCGGGGCGGTCGACGTCATCTGCAAACCGGGGACGTCGTACAGCGTCGGCGATATGTCGGTCGAATTGATCGAGAAGATCAAGGCGGCCTCGCACGTCCGGCTGGCCCGTAAAACGGAAGCGCTCAAACCGGAGATATCCCGCAAGCTGGCCCTGACCAAAACCACCAACAAGGTGATCGCCATCGGCGCCTCCACCGGAGGCATCCAGGCTCTGCAGGCGGTCCTGACGACTCTGCCCGTGAACACTCCGGGCATCATGGTCGTGCAGCATATGCCGGAGAGCTTCACCCGCTCACTGGCGATGCGGCTGAACGACCTGTGCGACATGGAGGTCAGCGAGGCGGTCGATGGCGATTCGGTCGTTCCCGGCCGGGTGCTGATCGCCCCAGGCAACTTCCATATGATGCTGCAACGGTCGGGCGCGCGGTATTATGTCCGCGTGGCCAAGGGTCCGCTGGTCAACCGGCACCGGCCGTCGGTCGAGGTCCTGTTCAAATCGGTGGCCAAATACGCCGGCAACAACGCCGTGGGAATCATCATGACCGGAATGGGGGCCGATGGCGCCGAGGGAATCAGGGAGATGCACGAGAACGGCGCCTATACGATCGCCCAGGACGAGGCCTCCTGCGTCGTTTTCGGGATGCCCAAAGAGGCCATCAAGCTAGGCGGCATCGACCGCGTGGCCCCGGTGGATTCAATATCCGGCGATATCCTGGCCCACTTGTAACGGTAGCGCGGTTCTTTCCGGTCTTCAAATCCCGAAGAGCGGCTTTTTCACCCATTGTT
>JAQVRW010000394.1 GCA_028700875.1 Candidatus Zixiibacteriota bacterium
CAAGAGTATTGCCGTTTCCGGAGTGATCCGAGCATTGCCCCGGATTATTCTATTGATATCTTTTGGGGAACGACCCGTTCTTTCAGCAAGTTCCACTTGTGTCATTCCCAAAGCATTTATGGTCTCAAGCAAAGTAACTCCGGGGAATGATATGTGGTCGGGTCGATATTCATTTTTATATTCAGTGCTCATTATTGGTCTCCTGAAATGGGTTGTCACCTTTTCGTTTTATTGTGGTGATAATCATAATGTGCGTCCAATATTCTCACCACCGTAATTCGTTCTTCATCAATTCCGCCATCAGGTAGTTTGGGTGCTGGATCGTTGGCTGGTTCAAAGATCAACCGATACGGGTATTGAACATTGACCGCCCATTGTCCAGCCCGATTTTCCGAGAGCGGATGGCAGCCTGCTTGCGGAAGAGATCGCATCTGTTTGAGATTCTCCACCGCTTGCATTTCATCCAATCTCCTCATTACTAGCTCGCCACAAACGGTTCCCCATTCACGTTGCGCTTTTTGGAGCGAATTGCATTGCTTGCGCAACCTGTTATTTGCAAATATTATATCCACTTCGCTAATAATTTATCCATAAAAGTATTAACCTATTATGTTAATGAAAAGTTATTAAAATATTCGGTATCGTCAATAAAAAACTTTTCTTTCGGCCCGTCGAGATAAGCTGTTACGCCTATTACGTTCCCCCCCATGTACTTGGGAGTATCACAATATTGGGATTCCGCGGGGTCCTAGCCCGCCGCAGGCGGCCGAGACCCCGCGGTCCATCATCAAACGAAATGTCCTCTTACGCCGCCCCGCCGACCGCCTCCTGAAGCATGATCCGGTGGTACAGCCTGCAGTACACGCCATCCTTCAGGATCAGCTCGATATGCCCGCCCCGCTCCACGATCCGGCCCTCATCCAGTACCACCACTTCGTCCACCTTCTCTAACGTCGCCGGACGATGGGTGATGATGAAACAGGTCAGGTCGGGCATGACCTCGTGCAAACTGTCCCACAGACCCGCTTCGGTGCTGGCGTCCAAAGCCGATGTGCAGTCATCCAGAATCAGAATCTTCGGCTTGCCCACCAGCGCGCGGGCCAGCGCCAGCCGTTGCTTCTGTCCGCCGGATATCGACATCCCCCGCACTCCAATCCGCGTGTTCAGACCTTCCGGGAACACCGCCAGGTCTTCACGCAACTGGGCCACGTCAATCCCCCAATCCAGCGTTTCCTGAGAAATGCCCTCGCGGTGGAACCGAATGTTGTTCTCGATCGTGTCCGAAAACAAGATCGGGTCCTGTGGCACATACCCGATATGCCGGCGCAGGTCAGCCAGGTCGTATTCGCGCAGGTCGCGGCCGTCGAGCATGATGCGTCCCGTCGTCGGGTCGACCAGACGCGGGATCAACCGCACCGCCCAGCTTTTGCCGGACCCGACCCGTCCCACCAGAGCCACCCGTTTACCCGGTTCCACGACGAAATTCAGGTCGGTCAGAATATCCCGTTCCATCCCCGGCAGACGGAAATGCACCTTTTCGAACTCCACCCGACCGTGAGGCGTCACCGGAATTGGCCGCTTGTCATCCTCGGCCGCGATCATCGGCGGATGATCCTCCAGCTCCATCAGCCGCTTGATCGACACGGCGGCGCGCATGCCGCGCACCAGAAAGTTGCCGACGTCGAACATCGGGTACATCAAAAACATCACGTACGAGTTGAAGGCGACAAATTCCCCGATCGACAATGACCCACCAATGACATACCAGCCGCCCGCCACCAGCACGATCACCGTGCCGAACTGCCAGATATACATCCACAGCGATTCGATCACCGCGCCGGTCTTGACCGCGGCAATTTCCGCCCCCTGGCGATTATCGGCCACATTCCCGAATCGCTTCTTCTGATCACCCTCCCGGCAGTACGCCTTGACCACCCGGATACCAGAGAAGCAGGCTTCCATGGTATCGTTGACTGCCGAAATCTTCTTCTGCAAAAAGTCATACCGCCGGTTCATCAGAGTCGAGCTCTTGATATACACGAACACCAGAAGCGGCAGCGTGCAGACGATCCAGATCGTTAACGCCGGATTAAGTGAGATCATCATGATCAGGCTGAAAACGATGATAACCAGCGCCTCATAGAACCGGAAAATGCCGCTGCAGGAGAACCAGGCCATCTTCTCACCCACGTCGTCGGTCATCCGCGTCACCAGGTCACCAGTGTTGAAGCGGTTGAAAAAGTCCGGCCCCTTGTCGAGCACACCCGAGAACGCCCGCTGGCGGAATTCCCACTCGAAACGAATGTTCAAATATGCCCGATGCCCGACCGTCAGGGTATAGGCCGCCATGCCGACAAACCCGAAGACGATCATCATGATCACGTAGGCGCCGATCCGCCCCTGCGCCAACTGGTCGATCCAGGCGGTCAGCCACGGCAGGCCGGTCGGCTTGACCGCGCCGTTACCGAGCAGGTCGAAGACGTTCTTCAGAAACAGCGGCTGTACTACGGCAAGGGCCGCAGCCACCGGCGTGAACGTCAGCAGAAAGATCAACGCCCGCTTGTGGCCGCAATAATACCGCCACAACCATTTCGCATAGGTTAGCATGCCTGCTTCACCTCCTCTCCGTTGCCGGCCGAGAACTGCAGCTTGCACAGCTTGGTGTAATATCCGTTTTGCGCCACCAACTCCTGATGCGTGCCGCGTTCGACGATCTCTCCTTCGCGGATCACCAGGATATGATCCACGTTGAGAATAGTCGCCAGGCGGTGGGCGATGATGATCGACGTCCGCCCTTTCATGAGGGTCGTCATGCCCTCCTGAATCAACCGCTCCGTTTCGGGGTCGACAGAGCTGGTGGCCTCGTCCAGAATCAGTACCTGCGGGTCGAACACCAGCGCCCGGGCAAACGACAACAACTGCCGTTCCCCGCGGCTCAGGTTGGCGCCCCGTTCCGACAATTCGGTCTCGTACTGCTTCGCCATCTTCTCGATGAAACGGTCGGCCGAGACGGTGCGGCAGGCTTCGATCACCAGGTTGCGGTCGAACCCATTGGACGACAGCGACACGTTGGTGGCGACGCTTCCGGGAAACAGAAATATATCCTGCAGCACCAGTCCGAACTTCCGCCGCAGATCCTCGGTGGCGATGTTCCGAATATCGACGCCGTCCACCAGGATTCG
>JAQVRW010000395.1 GCA_028700875.1 Candidatus Zixiibacteriota bacterium
CACGCGGTCGCTTTCTTCCATGCGGGCCGTTTGTGCCACGTCTGTTCGTCGGCCATGATCATCGGTTGGTGATGGTGTTGATCGCGATATAGGCGATTGCCTGTTCAATATGATACCGAACCACGCCATAGATAACCCCGACGGCGGCGAGCCCGAGCCCGCTTCCGACGATCCCTTTCGCGATGAGCGGGAAGTCGGGGTCGCCGTAGGTAGTCGTAAAGACGAAACACAGACCAACAAACGCAACGATGAAGATCAGCATCAGGTGGACGCTGCGGGCAATGCCAAAGATTTGCACTTCTTTCTTCTCCATTTTTAACCTCGTTACAAACTATCAAATTCGTCGGTCTCGTCATCATCCTCGTCGACCGGCACATACCGGGGGAGGATGACCCGCGTCTTCACGGCCGGACAGACGATCTGGTCGTTCGAAAGAATATACGGACACCCCTGGTGAAACGGCGAGGGATACGTGGTACAGGTCCGGCAGATGAGATCGATCTGTTCCTCCACGTCGTCGATGCGTTCCAGGGTATTCTGGAGGATGTTCTCGGAAATCATACCGTTCGTCACCTTCTGTATGTTACGTGCGTCAAAGACGTATATATACGTTACGATCTACGGAAAACGTAGGCAAGGGTGTCGCGATCCTCGGCTTCGGTGCGCATCGGTACACCGGGGCTCGCCATCCCGTGCCGGTACGCGTTGATCGTCTGCGCCATGTCCCGTAAATTGCAGACCCGCCAGCGGTCGTTCTCCGAGTTTTGCGCCCGATACACGGCGATCCCAACCAGCCCTTCGCACCGTTCGAGGTCCTCATGCGTCAGCATGTGGCATCTCCCGAAGGGTCCGTTCAAGATCGGTAATTGCGTCCAGCAGCATCTGGCGTCGCCTGCTGTACATGGCCACGATCTCCGGTTGCAGCAGCGTCGGCAACAGGGCGTCGATCTGCCGGAGTTCACATTTGTGAATCAGGACCATGGTCTCGATCTGGTGGCGGGTGGCCCCGACATACTCGGATCCCACCGAGTCAGACATCGTCTCCCTCCGATGGGAGGTTTCGTTGGAATGACATACAAATTATATTGCAAAAATGAGTATAAAAAGGTTAGCGTGCCGTCTTCGCAATTTTCTTCGGCGTCGATGCCCGCTTCTTTGCGACCGGCGTTGCCTTCCGGTTGCACGCGCTCTTTTTGGCCTTGGCCTTCCGATACACCGTGACGTCCGATGCGTCGTAGGTGTCCTGCATGCTCGGTTTCTCGGTCTTAGTCAGGTTGAGGAACAACTGCTTGATCCGCCGCTCGGTTGCCCGGTCATACTGCGCCTGTTTGTACACGTCGTCGGGGAGCAGCCCGTTGAGGACCGTGGTCGGCCGGTGGGTCGCGGTATGCAGCGTCAGCCGCCACTTGTAGCGATCATTCGAGTTATCGAAGACGATCGCTTCTTCCACAAACGGTACCCCGTGTGCCGGTTTGTCCCAGTTCGGTTTGATACGGCTCGCGGTCTTGGTCCAGAATTTGGTATACTCGTAGTCACTCATTTTTTCTTTCGCCTCGTTGATTTTGGTTTGGCCTGTCGTCGATACGACGTGGCGCCCGGATACTCGTCGATCCGTGTCTGCACCGGTTTCGTCCGGCCTGTTTCCAGATCAGCCACCAGGGTATCGACACGCCGGATCTCCATCCGCACATGCTTCTGCTCCTGGAGCAACTGGTCGATGATCTGCCGATGCTCGTCGATCTGTCGGTCAAGACGGACGACATCCCGTTCCATCTCGTTCACGGCCGATTTCAGGTGCAGAATCTTTTTCTTTCTCTGATCTGTCTCCCAATCCGGGTGTTTTCCCGCTGGATAGATCACCTATATCACCCCACAGAACGTATTACACTTTGCAGACCCATGGAATAAAGGTTTCCCCGGCGCTCCGGGGAGCACCGAGTTCCGCCGCGAATCTGTGAACCTTCTAGGAAAAAGGTTATCGGGCTGCCCGTTTCCGGGTCTTTGCCGGCACCGTCTTTGCCACCCGTTTCCGGTTGACCGGGGGTTTGATGGGCTTACAGCGTCGGTACGCTGTGGGAGACAGGATTTCCCGGGCCATCGTCGGGATATTGTTCTGCTCGACGATCTCCCAGGAATCCGGGTCATCCTGGTAGCCTTTCAGCCCCATCCAGCAGACTTTGAGCCGGGCCTGGGCAGTGTTCAGGTCGCGTTCGAGCCGTTTCCGATCATCCTCACAACTCACGGCGACCTGCCGGCGTATCTGCTGGATCTGCGTGTACAGCCCGACAAACGTGTCGAGACTCGTCTCAAACAGGTGTCGTTCCACATGGTCTTGCATATGTTACCTCTTCACGACCGGGAAATATGCAGCAATCCGTTTCCGGACCACTCCGGACACGTCCCCGCTATTATCAACCAACCGGGCGGGATCCGCCACGATCGTCACGGCATTGGTCAGCATAGTATTCTCGTTCACCAGATAGTCGACCGGATCGTTGAACTTGCCCGGCACCCGTTTCAGCACGCCCATGGTTACCGCCGCCGTTCCACGACCGGGACATTGTCGGTGCCCACCGCGGTTTGCACGGTCTTCATCAACGTCTTCGCCCGCCCGTTCTCTTTCCATTGCTTCCGGCCGAGGATGTCCTCCGGGATGGTACGGTGCCGGATCTTTTTTCCTTTGGTCCCGAACACCCCTTCCAGGGTATCAAACATCTGCGCCATCACAATCAACGTCACTCCCATTGCATCATCTCCCTGTAGCATTACGATAGCAGATATACATAAGGGTTGTGGAAAATTCAGATTTTTGTGTTTCGACAATTACTCACGGTTTTTGGATACGGTTCGCCGTCTGCATGGCGCGTTTGGTGCTCGCACAGAGGTAGCCACGGGCGACACAATACCCCACGTGCTGGCATTCCGGGTGGCATCCCCCGATCGTGACCAGTCTGTGCCACATTCCGTTATTAACGATTGCGGACATCCCAATTCCCATTCCTGATCCAGGCGTGGACCCACGTCTGGCGATACTCACACTCGGGACAGAGCAACCCGTCGGGGGTCGCGACCAGCGTCCCATGCCCGTTCGGGCACGTTAACGGGTGGTACATCCCTGACCGCTGGTACCGGTTGATCTCGGTGATTTCGTCGTCGGAAAAGATTCCCATTCAATTACAGTG
>JAQVRW010000396.1 GCA_028700875.1 Candidatus Zixiibacteriota bacterium
GCGCCGCGAATCCCCCGATTCCCCCCAGAGGATTGCGCACTTCATGGGCCACGGTGGCCGCCATCTCGCCCAGCGCCGCCAGCATCTTGACCCGGGAAATTTCCTCTTCCAGCTTCTTTGTCTTGGTCAGGTCGAAGAATATCTCCACCGCCCCCATCGGCCCTTCTTCCGGATCGTGAAGCAACGCCGTCGATACCGAAACGGGGATATCTTCGCCCTTGTTGTTGACGATCACCTTCTCCTCGGATTCGAATTCCGCTCCCGACATGACCGTGTCGAGCGCCGAAAAACGGCCCCCCTGTTTGGCCGAGATCACCTCGTCATACCGCCGCCCCAACGCGCGGGCGGTGGAAATCCCCGTAATCCGTTCGGCGGCGGGATTAAAATGAGAAATGACGCCCACCGGATCAACGGACACCACCCCCGACGACAACGAGGTCAGGATGGAGTTCAGGAACACGGTCGTGGCCCGGTTGGCCGCGATTGTCCGCCGGAGCTGATGATTGATCTCCTCCAGCCTGGTTTCCTGTCGGGCGTATTCCTTCTCCAGCGTCAGATATTGCCGCTGAAGGTTGTTGATAATCTTGTTGAAGGTCTCAAATGATTCTTTGAATTGAACCAGTTCCGATTCGACCTCCGGCACGGCTGTTCGTCCTTGATCTTCTGTCATGTTCTCATTTTGGGGAATGCCTTCGGCGATTGCAACAAAAAAAGTGGCCCCCGATTCGATGCCGTCAACCGACCGCCTGCGAACCAAATCGAGGCCGTCAGGCCACGCCGCCAATCAAGGTCTTTAATGTAATCGAGAAAAGGGAAAATGCGGGGATTAACTTTTTGTTTCCAGACAATCGGCCGCCGCCGACCGGGATTTAGGCGGGGCTGCCTTTTCCCCGGCCCAATCCGGGAAGGCGATGCCATGATCTTTCAGGATCCGTTCGAGCAGACATAATCGCTGACTGAGAAAATGGTACCGGCGTTCCTTGTCGAACTCGCCAAGCGCCGTCCGGACGGTGCTCCGAAGCTCGTGCAGACGGAACGGCTTGATGATGTAATTGAAAGCGCCATGCTGAAGAGCATCGATGACCGATTCGAGAGTCGGGTGCCCGGTCATCAGGATAACACTGACCGCCGGATCGGTTTTCTTGATACAATCCAACACGTGGATGCCGTCGCTGTGGGATAGTTTCAGATCGACCAGCGCGACCGCGATGGTTTCCCGATTCAGAATTTCCTCGGCCTCGGGGATGTCGGCCGCGACATGGACGGTGTATCCTTCGCCTTCGAACAATTCCTGCAACACGTCGCGCACGAGCGGCTCATCATCGACCACCAACAGATCGTATGGCCGAGGCCCCGAAGATGAACCTGACAAGGTCACACCGCCTCCGTTGTGGCCTTCCGCCGGGCCGAGGCGATTTCGCGCACCACCTTGTACAGGTGGTTGACGTTGAACGGCTTGATGATATAATCGTCGACCTTGTACCGCAACGCCTCCAGGGCGGTATCCAAAGAGGGATACCCGGTCATGAGAACCACTGGCAGACCATCATGAAGACTGCGAATCTTTCCGGTCAATTCCAACCCGTTCATGTCCGGCATCTTAATATCGGTGAGGACGACGTCGAACGGCCGGTTTTTGAGGTAGTCGATCGCCTTGTATCCATCCTCGGTCACGACGATATCCCATTCCTGAGCGACAAAGAAATCATACAACATGTCGCGGATAAGAAGCTCATCGTCGACCACCAGAATACGGAACCTGTCCATCAGTGTTCTCCCGGTTTCAATCCCTTCGCCGGGCCGCGCGTCTCTTCGTGACGGCCCCGGCCGATCCCCTAGACCGCCGCCAGCGTCCCATAACTGGTCATGGCTTCCTCGCAGGTCGGAAATATTTCGAAAACATGCGACAATTGCGTGATTTCGAAAATCTCGTCCACGTACGGAGCCATGTCCGAAATCGTCAGGCGCCCCTTGTGCATCCTGATCTCTTTCATCAACGACACCAGCGCCCCCAGTCCGGAGCTATTGATGAAATCCACCTCTTTCATGTTCAGGTGGATTAGGCACCGCCGTTCTTCCAGAAGCGATTGAACACGCTCTTTCAATCGGCCGGCGCTGGCCAGATCCAACTTTCCCGCAAGACCGACAATCGCCACCCGACCTTTCAAAGAGACCGTGATATCCATTCGATCCTCCCACGTAGCCTATGAAAACTCATATCAGTTTTTTTGTAATCGTTACGGTGGTCCCCCCTCGGGGCGACCGCCGAAAAGTCACCTCATCCGACAATCGCTGGATAAGCCCCAGTCCGCGGCCGGATTCGGCGGCAGGATCGCGTACCGGGTCGAACTGTTTTACACCCCCGGTTTGCCAACAACTTCCCTCGTCCGTTATATCGGCCGAAAAGCGCTTATCATTTACATCTATCGAAACATCGATCAATTTGCCGGGGTCCTGGCCATGGGCGTGGATAATGGAGTTGGTGAACGCCTCGGAGACCGCCAGTTGGAGCGGACGGGAGATATCAGGCCCGATATGATGCCGTTCGAATACTTTTTCCATATCGTGATAGAGAGTGTCCAGGACATCCAGCCGGGACGGATAGACGAACTGATACTTCTCCCCGCCCGGTTCCTGTTCCAGGATGTCAAAAACCAGCGTGGTATAGTCGTCTCTGGTCTCCCGGGCGGCATCGATACTGAAACGGGTTATTTCCTCCTTGGCCGCCTGATTGAACTGATCGGCGGACATGGCCTTTCCAGCGATAAAGAAGTCTTCCAGGCGGGCCAGGCCGTACCGTTCACCGGCTCCGTTCTCAGCCTCGATAAGACCATCGGTATAACAAAAGACCCGATCACCCCCGCTGATAGGCATCACCACCGACCGGTAGGTCTGGCCGGCGAATTGCCCTAAAGGCGGCCCCCCGTCTTTGAGCCGAACGGTTTCCCCGGTCGCGGCGCGGTGAAAGAAGGCCGGCGGATGGCCGCCGTTGCTGTATTCGATCTCCCCTTTATCGATGTCCACGAAAGCCATGAACAGCGTGATGAACATGTCCCGGCTCTTGATAATATGGCCGCAGAGAACTTCGTTCAGATGCGACATCAGGCTTTGAATATCGATAGCCCGACCGGAACCGACATAGGCATGGATGATCGAGTAGGCGGCGGTCATCACCAAC
>JAQVRW010000044.1 GCA_028700875.1 Candidatus Zixiibacteriota bacterium
CAGTTCCGGGAACGTGAAGCGGAAAACGGAAGAGTACGCCTATAATCAGGAAATCGCCCCGAACGGCAGGGTGGTTTCCTTCCGGATGGTCGGGGAATCGACGGCTCAGTGGGAAAACTACGCCCGTCAGTATTATGAGCAGGGGGTCCCGGTTTTCCCCGATGGACCTATCGGGGTCGATTCGAGCTGGACCCAGAAGGTGACGGTCACCCTTCTCGATGGTTCACAGGAAGAGGCCGCCACGACCTATCGTATCAAGGGGACGACGTACAAACTGGGGTATCAATGCGTCGTTATCGAATACCAGGGGAAGATGGTGTTCCCTCTCTTTCCCGACTCGGCCGATACCACGGGCCTTCAAGGGGTTGATCGAGTCGAGGCCAAAGGGATTTTGTACTATGGCTATGAAGTCGGGACGGCGATCAGTTCGGATGAGAGCCGCCGGTTGATCCTCGACCGGACATCGATCAAAGAGGGCAAGAAGGTCCATGCGACCGCGGAGTATGAAGAGGTTATCGGGTACGCCCTGACCAATACCAAGACCTTATAATTTCCTTTACTTGACCCGGAAGCGCCCTTAGTTTGACCCGTATGAAGCGATTTGTGCGGGTCTTTTTTTTGGTGCTGGACGCCTGCGGGATCGGGGAATTGCCCGACGCCGATGCCTATGGCGATTCCGGATCGGCGACTATACCCAATACTGCAAAAGCGGTCGGCGGTTTGCGCCTGCCACATCTCGAAAAGCTGGGGCTGGGGAAGATTGCCGTAATTGAGGGAGTTTCGGCGAGCGGGAGAACCATCGGGGCCTTCGGCCGGATGGCGGAAATATCTCCCGGAAAAGATTCCACGACCGGGCATTGGGAGCATTTCGGCGTCATTCTGGATCGCCCCTTCCCCACTTACCCGCATGGTTTTCCATCGGCTCTGATCGAAGAATTCAGCCATCGAAGCGGATACGGAGTCATCGGCAACGTCCCCGCTTCGGGGACCGAGATAATCGCCCGTTTAGGCGAGGAACATTTGAAAACCGGCAAGCTGATCGTGTATACGTCGGCCGATTCGGTGTTTCAGATAGCAGCCCATGAATCGCTGGCGCCGCCGGATGAGCTGTATCGCATATGCGAGGTGGCGCGCGCGATACTGACCGGGGAACATGGCGTCGGGCGGGTAATCGCCCGGCCGTTCGAGGGATCGCCGGGAGCATTTGTCCGCACGCCGCGACGGCGCGATTTTTCCATCGCTCCGCCGGGACCGTTTGTCGGCGAAAAAATGATCGAGGCCGGTTTCGACGTGCTGGCGATCGGGAAGATTTTTGATATCATGGCCGGACGAGGGATCAGTCGGACGGCCAAGGCTTCCGGAAATATGGAGACCATGGATAAGACCATCAAAGCCGTCGCGGACTTCCCCGCCGGTCTGGTCATGGCCAACTTGGTTGATTTCGACATGCTCTGGGGGCATCGAAACGATTTCAAGGCCTTTGCGATGGGTCTGGAGGAATTCGATACCCGGCTGGGGGGACTTCTCCCGCTTTTGCATCAGGATGACCTGTTGATCATCACCGCCGATCACGGCTGCGATCCAACGACCCCCTCCACCGATCACAGCCGCGAATATGTGCCGTTATTGGTCTATCATGCGGGAATGAATGGCGATGTCAATATAGGCACTCGCGCGACCTTCGCCGACACCGGCAAGACGATCGCGGAGATTTTTGGAATAACATATCCTTTTCCCGGACAGTCGTTTCTGGGGAATATCTGACATGGAGCTTAATCGTTTTCTGGATCAAACGCTGTTGCTTCCGGGGGCGACGGAAAATGATATCGAACGTCTTTGCCTTGAGGCGATAGCGTATCATTTTTGTGCTGTCGTGGTTAACCCGGTTTTTATTCCGTTGGTTTCAGATCGCCTAAAGGGCAGCGGGGTGAAGGCCTGCTCGGTGGCCGGTTTTCCTTTGGGGGCCAACCGGACGGAGACAAAGGTCGTGGAAGCCTGCCGGGCGGTGGAGGACGGCGCCGAGGAGATCGACGTGGTCGCCAATATCGGCCGGCTTGCTGCCGGGCGATTCGCGGAAGCCACGAAGGAATTGCAAGCGATCCGTCGCGCTTTGCCGGAAAGCGTGATACTCAAAGTTATTATCGAGACTCCGGTGCTTGGGCCGGAATTTTGGGCCGACGCCGTGAAGGCGGTGGTCGATTCCGGAGCCGATTTCGTCAAGACGGCCACCGGGTTTTTCGGAGTTACCCCGGTGGATCATGTCGTCCGGCTGGTGGAATATGCGGGGGGCCGAATCAAGGTCAAGGCGGCCGGGGGAATCAGGACGGCCGATAAGGCCCAGGCAATGATTTCGGCCGGGGCGGCCCGGATCGGCAGTTCCTCATCGGTGGCAATCGTGACTGATTCAGGCGACAATGCGGAAAAGTGATTGAGGAAAAGGTTTTCGCCCCCTATACTGTGAGGGGGAAATGGGCGGTGGACGGTAAAGGACTTGGCGGACGGGAAGCCGACCGGTATATTGGCCATTGAGGCGGATGATGGAAAAGGACAAGAGAGCCGAGCGACCGTTCGTGGGGATTTTCTTTACCTGTTGCCATGTCTATTCGCGCATCTATTTGAACCGGAAGAAGACCGCTTTTGTGGGCTGGTGTCCGAAATGCGCCGCCAAGGTCGAGATGAAGGTCTCCCCGACCGGCTCCACCAGCAGATTTTTTACGGCCGATTAATATGAGCCTGATTAAAGCAAAGATAGTCATCGTCCCGCTGGGCGAAGTGGACATGGCCATGGTCAATCGTCTGGCCGGGTCGCTGGGGAACATTTTCAACCGGGGCGTGGATATCCTGAAAGGGATGCGGATGCCGCCGGAGTCCTACAGCGATACCCGCAGCCAGTACTATGCCCGGGTGATCTTGACGAAGCTGGAGCGGGTCAAAGCCAACTCCCGGGAGACGGTGATCGGCATCTGCGAGGAAGACCTCTATCTGCCGAAGGCGCATTTCGTACTGGGATATTCGGATGCCCTGGCCGGGACGGCGGTGATCTCGCTGTTTCATTTCCGATCGGAGTTTTACGGCCTGCCGGAGGATGACACCAAGGTCTATCCGCGGCTGTACAAAGAGGTCATCCGGCAGATGGCCAATCTTTATTCCATCAAGCCATGCCAGAATCCTTCATGCATCAATTATGATTCCGACGACATGATCGATATCGACAGTAAAGGCACCCGCCTTTGCGACATATGTCTGCGGCAGATTCAACAGGTGCACGCCACATGAATCTGATACAAGTGTTGGAATCGCTACGGACCGACCCGGAAACGGCCGGAGGGGTCGTTCACTGGGAAACCATCTCGGCCCGCCCTCCCAAGACCAAACCGTTTCCTGATTTCATAGACAAGCGGCTGGTGGATGCTTTGGGGAAACGCGGGATACCGTCGCTGTTTTCGCACCAGCGCGAGGCGTTGGAACGAATCCACGCGGGCAAGAATGTCGTGGTGGTCACGCCTACGGCATCCGGCAAGACCCTGTGTTATAACCTCCCGGTTTTGAATCGTATTTTGACCGATCCGGAAGCCAGGGCATTGTACCTGTTTCCCACGAAGGCGCTGTCGGCCGATCAGGTGGATGAGCTTCACGGCCTGGTGACGGAACTGGGCGTCGATATCAAGACGTATACGTTCGACGGCGACACGCCGCAGGACGCCCGTCGCGCCATCCGGTCGGCCGGGCATATCGTGGTCACCAATCCCGACATGCTTCACGCCGGAATCCTCCCCCACCACACCAAATGGATCAAGTTGTTCGAGAACCTGCGCTATGTGGTTATCGACGAGGTGCATCAGTATCGGGGGATTTTCGGATCGCACCTGGCCAACCTGATCCGGCGGCTGCGGCGGATATGCAATTTCTATGGCAGCGATCCCCAGTTCATCTGCTGTTCGGCGACCATCGCCAATCCCGAGGAGCTGGCATCGAAGTTGATCGAGGCTCCGGTGGAGAAAGTCGACGACAACGGGGCGCCCACCGGCGAAAAGCATTTCATCCTGTATAACCCTCCGGTGATCAATCCCGAACTGGGGTTGCGGAAATCGGCGGTCAACGAATCGGTCCGGCTGGCCTCGCGGTTTATCAGCCAGAAGATTCAGACGATCATCTTCGGCCGGTACCGGATGCAGGTCGAGATTATCCTGACTTATCTGAAGGAACGATTCCGGAAGGAGTACGGCCGGGGAATCGAAATCGCCGGGTATCGGGGGGGATATTTGCCCAACGAACGGCGGGCGATCGAACAGGGAGTGCGGTCGGGACAGATCACGGGGGTCGTGTCCACCAATGCATTGGAATTGGGGATCGATATCGGTTCGCTCGACGTCAGCATCATGTGCGGTTACCCAGGCTCTATCGCCTCGGTCTGGCAGCAGTCCGGCCGCGCCGGCCGCAAGACGGGGGTGTCGGCCGCGATTCTGGTGGCGACGTCATCGGCGTTGGCGCAGTTCCTGATGGAACACCCGGAGTATTTTTTCCATTCTACCCCCGAGGCGGGGATCATTGACCCCGACAACATCATTATCCACTCCAGCCATATCAAATGCGCGGCATTCGAACTGCCTATCTGTATGGGGGAAAAGATCGGCCCGGAGCCGGTCGATGACCTGATGCACTATTTCGAGGAACGACGGATCGTCCGTCAGGCGGGGGATAAATTCTATTGGTCATCGGATATCTATCCGGCCAACGAGGTTTCGCTGCGGTCGGCCTCGCCGGAGAATTTCGTCATCCTCAACCGCACCGATCACGACCGGGTGATCGGCGAAATCGATTATTTCTCCGCGCCGGAGTTTTTGCATCCCGAAGCGATCTATATCCATGGCGCCCGGACGTTCCAGGTCAAGCAACTCGATTGGGAAGGGCGTCGGGCCTATGTCGAGGAAGCCGCGGTCGATTACTACACCGACGCCGAAGACAAGACCGACTTGAAGGTGCTCGAGGCCGATGAAGAAAGGCCGTTCGGCGACAGCCTGATCGGTCATGGCGACGTGGCTTTGACGCGCGTGGTGGTTTTGTTCAAAAAGGTCAAGTTTCACACGCATGAAAACGTCGGTTCCGGCCCGGTGTCGCTTCCCGAACAGGAGATGCATACGACGGCTTTCTGGTTCCGTTTCCCGCCCGACCTAGCGATCGCCCGCAACCTGACCGAATCGAATCTCGGCGGCGGTTTGCGCGGCGTGGCCAATCTGCTTCAGAACATAGCGCCGTTGTGGTTGATGTGCGACCCGCGCGACATCCGCGCGCTCAGCCGCGTGCGCGACCCGTTCACCGGTGCGCCGACTATTTTTGTTTATGACAACGTGCCCGGCGGGGTCGGATTCGCCAAGAAGCTGTACGGCATGGCCCCCGATATTTTCCAGGCTTGTTTGGATCATTTGACCCGATGCCGTTGCAGCGACGGCTGTCCATCGTGCGCCGGACCGCCGCTTGAGGTCGGGTATCGGGGCAAGTCGGCCACTGCCGACGTTTTGCGGTTGATGCTTGACCCGGCGCATGTGTCGACGTAGAATAATCCTGTCTGAACAACTTCACAATTCCGGAAAATCTGTCAAGATCGAGTTTTAGTCGCAGGTCAGGCGCTTTGGCGTCCGACTTGAAACACATTATCTACAAAAGTCATTGTTTAATGGTATCATATTTTTGTTGACAAGGAATTTAATAGAACACAATATATGAGTCATATTGTTAGTGATTTGGGCACCGCCTACATCAACTAATGCAATTGCAGAGAGGAAAGTCCACGGCTATAGGAACGGCCGTCGACATGGTTATATGTTGTTCCACACCATCATTAAACAAGGAGGATGTATGAGAAGATTCATGGTTTTCTTGCTGGCGCTGGGGCTGGTCGCCTTCACCGTGTCGTTTATCGCGGCCGAATGCGGGCCGTGCGGAGACGTTAACGGCACCGGCACCGTCACTATCGGCGATGTAAGCTGCATGATCGCATGTCTGCATATGAACGACTGCAGCGGTATCGTGTGCCCGGAGAACGCGGATGTGGACGGCAACGGGTGGTTTACCCTGGCCGACATCGACTATCTTGTCGCTTATTTGTTTGCTGACGGCCCGGCGCCGGTTTGCCCGTGAGAAACGTAATCCAACGGTCACTAACCCCACACGGGGTTAGTGACCATCGTAATTTCCCGCCGATTCAGCCTCAATCATGAAATCAGGTTTTGACTGTCAGCATGTCCGGTCGAAGCGTCGAGCGCAGGACGAGGATACTGAGGATAAGCAGAGCGACCCCGCTGACAATGCCGGGAAAGTACCCGCCGGCGATGACCGCCATAGTGAAATGGGCGGCGCCGTTGAAGAATTCGCCTATGGCCACGATCGTCATGATGGCCTCGGCCCATTTCGTTCCGCGATAGACCAGCAGTACCGATGCGGCGAAGATGGCGACGATAGCGATATTGAGCAGGACGAACACGGTCGTGGAAAACGAGACGATGGGAAAGCCCGGGACGATGGTTTTGAACCACGCGCCCAATTCCGGCGTGCGATGATTGAACCCGAACGCTATTTCTTCGGCGCTATGCATTGCCTGGGTGCAAACCAGGGCCAGATATAATCGACGCATATCGTCTCCATCCTGCAATATAAACAGGTCGCCTTGTGCAAGGTGCCCCACCCAGCGGGTGGGAGTATTTTGTATGACCTGGGTCGTTTCGCCTCTTCCAGCGCAACGACCCAACGACACTACGCAGCCATCATCCCTTAAACCCACCTGCCGTCCCCGCCACGGCGGGGACTTTAGGTGGGCCACCGATATTCGGCCGCCAAGGTGCGATACCCGTTAAACCGATGTTCCTGGCCGCACAGAGTGATTCACAAAACGTGTCACCCTAAACGAAGCGAAGGGTCTGATATGACCCCAGCCATGAGATGCTTCGCTTCGCTCAGCATGACAGCGGCGGGGCGTAGGTCAGGCGCCTTGGCGCCTGACAGTATTCCATCCATATTCCCACATGTCAGGCCGCAGGCGGCCTGACCTACGAGAAATTGCCCCACCGTCTGTCGCGGCGGATCGGGGCACCCGGTTGGCGGGTCGAGAAACCCGCCCCCACATAAACCGGCCGTTGCCATCATGAGACGCCGTCATTCTATGGGCAGGGTGATAGGGTGTCAAGGTATAAATCTCGCGGCCGCAAGCCGATAGCAGTTGACAGCGGCGCGTAAATGCCTAGGTTGTGCGCCATGGAGAAGTATCGCGGACACGGTATCGGGTTATTTTCCGGCGGGTTGGATTCATCGCTGGCCGTCCTGCTGATCATGAAGCAGAATATCAAGGTCACGGCGCTCTCTTTTGTGACTCATTTCGGCTGCGATTTCACCGACCGATCGAGCTGCTCGCGCGACCCGTTTCCGGTGGCCAAGCAGTTCGGGTTCGAGGTCAAGCTGGTTCATCTGGCCGAACAGTTCGTGGAGATCGTCCGCAATCCCAAGTACGGCCACGGGAAGAACATGAATTCCTGTATCGACTGCCGCATCCTGATGTTGCGGGAGGCCAAGAAGTTCATGGAGCTGGTCGGGGCGGATTTCGTTTTTACCGGCGAGGTCGTCGGCCAACGGCCGATGTCTCAGTATAAACCGCAACTGAATGTCGTGGCCCGCGATGCCGGTCTCAAAGGGAAACTCGTGCGACCGTTGTCGGCCCGAATCCTCCCCCCCACCGAACCGGAATTATCCGGAATATTGGACCGCGATCAACTCGAAAATATCTCCGGCCGTTCCCGGAAACGTCAAATGGAATTGGCAGCCCAGTTCGGCCTGACCGATTACCCCAACCCGGCCGGAGGATGCCTTCTCACCGATGTCGGGTATTCGCGGCGCCTGCGGGACCTTCTGGCACATACGGATCCGGTGGATTTCCGGGAATTGAACCTCCTGCGGGTCGGCCGCCATTTTCGCCTCGATGACCGCTGCAAGTTGATTGTGGGGCGGGACGAGATGGAGAACCTGGAGATCGAGAAGCTCCGTCGCCCGGAGGATGTGCTGTTCGAGGCCAGGGAAACCGGATCGCCGCTGGTCCTTTTGGTCGGGTCAGCCGATGAGGCGGCCGTGCAGTTGGCGGCGGCGATCACCGCCCGGTATTGTGATCTCAAGCGAGCTGAGGCCGTGAATATCACCTACGGCCACGACGAATGCGATTCCAAAACGATTTCCGTGGCCCCGGCCAAAGACGCGCTGCTCGAAACAATCCGTTTGTGAGTTCATCCGGAAGAGTTTGCGGGGGTAAAAAGATGAGCCCCCATCTTGGGAGTGATAGGGGCCCTCCTCTCCACGCATGATGCAAATAACCGGTTTCCCGATTACCTTTCCCTGCACCACACACCAATTAGTAACACAAAGACCATGCCGCGCACGCGCAAAAAATATTAAAATTCCGTCCTTATCGCACAGCAGGTTAGGGGAATCTTTCGCGCACGGGCCGCGCACGGGCGCATAATATGCGCCTGTTCGCGTAGAAACCATGGGAAAGGGGGCATTTGGTCGCAAAAAATGCGAAAAAAAATAGCTCTTTCTCGCAAGGAGGAAGAGCTATTTTGGCCTCCCTTTTATCCAGAAAAGATAGAGTCGAGGTTACTTCAACAAGACCATCTTCTTCGTGTCGGAGAAGTTGTTAGCGCTGATCTTGTAGAAATAGATACCGCTGGCGACGGCGTCACCGGAACGATCCTTGCCGTCCCACACCACCTGATGATACCCGGCTTCCATATATCCATCGACCAGATCCTTGATATTCTGGCCAAGGATATTGAAGACGGCGACCTTCACCTGACCGGCCTGCGGGGCCGCGAAGTAGATAGTCGTGGTCGGGTTAAAGGGGTTCGGCGAATTCTGGGAGAGCGCATAGGCCATCGGCAGAGCCTCGGCCGCGCTCACTGAAATGGCGCTGAATTCGGGACGGATAGCCTTGACTTCCGCCTGACCGCTGGAATAATCGTTGCAATAAAACATCAACGAGTGATTGGGGTCTTCCAGATCAACCGGCGTCAGTGTGACTTCATTCACGCCGGGGTCGAGTTTGAAATACAGGTTGGCGATGGTTCCGGAGCCGCTGGCCAGATCAGGGGCCTGCTTGGAAACCATGGAGATAAGGCCGATAACCACCTGGCGTTTCTCGTTGTTGATATTGGCCGCCTGGAATTCAAAACTCTTAACCCGATCGGTGAATTCCACTTTCTCCAGCGTCGCCCCCTCGGTGAAGCTCAGAGGAATGTCCATGGCGGTAAGGTCTTCGCTGTTGGTGATTTCAAGAGGAACCACCAGCAGGCCATCCGCGTTCGGCAGCGCCTTGGCGGCTGCAAAACGATCCGTATCGGCCGCCAGCACCAGGGCCGGGCCGATCAAAAGCACCACAACCGCTACGATCACATTACGTTTCATACCTTCACCCCCTCCTTTCAGGGTTTTGGTTTGGCCGTCCGGACCATCATTTCCCTGACGATCACTCGGCCGTTGACATCGCTTTTCACCGCGTCATAACGTCCTTATTGCTGCGACGGAAAGAGGGATGAGGGTGGGGACACTTCCATAATTAACATACGTAACCGAAACCTTTTTGTCAATCTCTTTCTCTTTCCTCACCCGATGTCAATGAATTCCTCCCGGAATCGGCCGGCTCATCGTCCGGTGGCCTGGCCTGTCACTCATCTCATTGTAAACCCGGAAATAAGCCGTGGTTCCAATTTATTTTTCCTTTTTTGAGGTCGCATGCGACCGCCCTGCCCCGATCCCGGTTCCCGGTGACCGATCGCGGATTTATCCAGTCGTCGGAAAGCCCCTGTTTGAGCGGCAGGTCATCCGCCTACGGCGAAACTTCGTCGGAATCAAGACCTGCCGCAACCGTTTCGGCGAGTACACCAACAGGCTCGACGCGCGAGGGGGCGGATGATCGCGGAAAGGCCCGACGGGCCGCGCTTTGCGCTTGACATCGTTTCCGCGCCGCCGTAGCTTGGTCCAATCTAAGTCATAACCGGGTAGGTCCTTATCCACGTAAGGAGGTTTTGTGGCCGACAAAGCAGATGCCAACGTCCCAACCACCGGCGCCAAGAAATTTCAACCGTATATCAAGGCCGAGCAGGTAATTCCGGAAGCCACCCTGAAGGCCATGGTGCTCGGTTGTATCATTGCGATGATTTTTGCGGTGGCCAACGCCTATTTGGGACTGAAATTCGGGATGACGGTTTCCGCATCCATCCCGGCGGCGGTGATTTCCATGGGGGTCCTGCGCGGCATCTATGGAAAGACCGGCGTCACCGTTCTCGAAAACAATATCGTTCAGACGATCGGCTCGGCCGGTGAATCGCTGGCGGCAGGGGTCATCTTCACCCTTCCGGCCTTCTTCATCTGGGCCGCCAATTCGGAGATGGTCGCGGCCGGATATAAATACGATATGACGAAGATGCAAATCTTTTGGTTTGCGCTCCTGGGCGGCACTCTGGGCGTCCTGCTGATGATTCCGCTACGGAAATACCTGGTTGAAAAAGAGCACAACAACCTGCGTTTTCCGGAAGGAACCGCCTGTGCCGAGATTATTATCGCCGGCGATGAAGGCGGCTCCCGCGCCAAGATGATCTTCATGAGCATGGGCGTCGGCGCGGCCTACAAGGCGTTCATGAGCCTGGGCCGATTCTGGAGCGAGTCGCCGTCTTACGACTTCAAGGGACTCATGAAAGGCGGCGTCATCGGGATGGACGCCACCCCGGCCCTATTGGGCGTCGGATATATCATCGGCCCCAAGGTGGCGGCATTGATGATGGCCGGCGCGGTCATCGGGTATCTGGGTTTCAGTCCCCTGCTGGCGTTCATCGGCAATCAGATTCCCGGCCTGATCATCGCTCCGGGGACGATTCCCTTGAGCGAGATGGACTCCGCGGCGTTGCGAAATTCATATATCAAATATCTCGGCGTCGGGGCGGTCGCCTTCGGTGGTTTCATCTCGCTGATCAAATCGCTTCCGGCCATCATCGGTTCCTTCGGCACCGGTATTTCCCAACTTTTGCATCGTAAAGGAAGTTCCGGACAAGTCGTGCCGCGGACCGATCGCGATCTACCGATGATAGTCGTTATCGTCGGCACCCTGCTTGTGGCTCTGGGCATGTGGCTTCTGCCGGGCACCAATCTGAATCTGCTGGCCACCATCCTGGCGGTCATCTTCGGCTTCTTCTTCGTCGTTGTCGCCGCCAGAATCGTCGGTATCGTCGGGTCGTCCTCTTCCCCGGTTTCCGGAATGACCGTCTTCACCCTGCTGGTCACCTCCCTGATCCTGCTTTATTTCGGGTATACGGGGGTCGAGGGCATGGTTTCGGCCATGTCGGTCGGCGCGGTGGTATGCATCGCGGTGTGCCTGTCCGGAACGATTTCGCAGGATTTGAAGACCGGATATCTTCTGGGAGCCACACCCAAGACGCAGCAGCTGACCGTGCTTTTGGGCGTGCTCTTCCCCGCGTTGATAATCGGCTCCACGTTCTTTCTTCTCAATGACGCCTTCGGTTTCGTCCGCACGGCCCAGCATTTGACGCCTCTGGAAGCACCGCAGGCCAACGTCATGGCCACGATCGTGCAAGGCGTTATCGGCGGCAACATCCCCTGGACGCCGATTCTGGTCGGCGCGATGATCGGCCTGGCGGTCGAACTTCTGGGCGCCTCATCCCTGCCGTTCGCAATCGGCATGTATCTGCCGCTGAGTCTGTCCACGCCGATCATGCTGGGCGGCCTGGTGGCGTATCTCATCCGCAAGACCACGAAGGATGAAAACCTTTACAAGAAGCGCGAGGAAAGCGGCATCCTGTTCGGTTCCGGATTGGTGGCCAGCGACGCCTTGATCGGCGTCTTGTCGGCCGGGATGATCGCCGGAATTCCGGCCTATTATGAGTACTATACCCGTTACAGCACGGCGCCCAATATCACCGGAGCATTTTTCGGTCCGATCGTATCGATAGCCCTCTTCTTCGGACTGGCGCTGATGTTCTACCTCATGACCCGGTCGACCACTGAAAAGTAGTCATTATGACCGGACGGCGCGTTCTCAACTATAAGACCTGGGCCACCCTGATTTTCGGGGTGGCCTTTCTCGTCCGGCTGATTTACCTCCTGCAGGTGAAATCGAATCCATATTTTTGTTCACCCGACGTGGACGAACTCTGGCACCTGCGCTGGGCGATCGATATTCTGGAAAACAGTTTCTGGGGAACCGAGGTCTATTTCCGGGGACCGCTGTATCCGTATCTTCTGGCGCTGTTCTGGAAGATTACCGGCGCCAGTTATTTCTGGACCCGCCTGATCCAGCTGGCGTTCGGCGCCGCGTCCGTCTCGCTGATATACCTGCTGGGGCGCGAATATTTCTCCGAGAAGGTGGCCCGGCTGGGTTCGGTCTTTTATGCCATTTATGGAACGTTGATCCTCTACGAGGGAATGTTTCTCATCGAGGGAACGTTCATCTTCCTGAATCTTCTCGGGCTGTTGATTCTGGCGCGCAACCGGGAGAATCCAAAACCGAAGATCTACCTGCTCTGCGGTTTCATTTTCGGGTTGTCGGCCATCGCCCGCCCGAATATCCTCCTGGTCGTGCCGCTGCTGGGTCTATGGCTGCTGGTTCACTTTTCCAGCCGGATCGGTCTCAGGAAAGTCATCCTGCTGGTGGTGGTCTTTTTCGCCGGCGTGGCCGCGCCGATCATCCCGGTGACGGCCCGCAACTATGTCGTCGCCGACGATTTCGTG
>JAQVRW010000045.1 GCA_028700875.1 Candidatus Zixiibacteriota bacterium
ACCAGAAGGCGATAAAGGCCAGGGAAAAGACCAGCAGCAGCCCGGTGAACATCTGCGCCGAGCGGGTTCCCTTGACCAGCGTGAGCAGGCGGTAGATGATCTAAGCCACGATGACGATATCGACCAGGTCGATCAGGCGGAACTTGATGAAGTCGAAGGCAAACAGTTCCATCTAGGCCTCGCGCACCGCCGCCGCCACAGTCACGGCTTGTTTGGTAGGTCCGACATCATGGGTGCGGATGATGTTGGCGCCGGCAGATACGGCCAGGGCGGCCGCCGCCAGCGAACCATTCAGGCGCTCGGCTGCGTCTTTGCCGGTCAGATCGCCGATAAACCGTTTCCGGGAGAGTCCGATCAATAATGGCCGTCCGAACCGGGCGAACGCCCGCAGATATTTGATCAGCATCAGGTTGTCGATCATGCGTTTGCCGAACCCGATCCCGACATCCAGGATAATGTTATCGACGGCGATTCCGCGCGACTGCGCCAGCGCCATCCGCTGTTCAAAATATTCCGACACTTCCCCGACGACATAGTCATAACGAGGATCACTCTGCATCGTCTGAGGCGTTCCTTTGATATGCATCAATACCACCGGGCAGTCTCGCTTCGCGGCCACGTCAGCCATCGCCGGGTCGCCGGCCAGCGCCGTTATATCGTTAATGATATTAGCACCGGCTGTCAACGCTTTTTCTGCCACATCCGCCTTGCAGGTGTCGATTGACAGGGGAATGTCGGAAAACGTGCGGATTTTTTCGATGACCGGAATCACCCGCGCCAGTTCGATGTCGGTCATGACCGGATTCGACCCCGGACGGCTTGATTCGCCGCCGATATCGAGGATGTCGGCCCCTTCGGCGATCATCCGCCGGGCCATGGCGACGGCCTCGTCGAGAGAAGAACAATGGACGGCGAAGGAATCGGGCGTGCAGTTGATGATCCCCATGACCAGAGGACCTGACAGGTCAAGCATGCGGCCGTCGGCCAGGGTGATGGATTTCATGAGAAGCCGTCCCGGGCGGACCAGGCCGCCCGCCTTAAATGATACTGTCCCTACTTGGCCCCTTTGATCAGGGCGAATGCCTCGGCCCGCGTTGCCTCCTTGCGCAGACAGCCGCGGATGGCCGAGGTGACCGTCACCGATCCCGGTTTCTTCACCCCGCGCATGGTCAGGCAGAGGTGTTCGGCCTCGGTGACGATCAATATCCCTTTCGGTTTGATACTGCGGCGGAGCGCATTGGCCGCTTCCGAGGTCAAGGCTTCCTGCGTGGTCGGCCGCCGCGCCAGGGTTTCGATTACCCGCGCCAGATGCGAAAACCCGGTGATCTTATTGTCGCCGGGGATATAGGCTATATGGGCCTTGCCGAAAAACGGCAACAGATGATGTTCGCAGATCGAATAGAAGGAAATATCGCGGACGATGATCAATTCGTCGCGGTTTTCGGCGGTATACAGCGTGACCTGTTCGCTGGCATCCTCGCCGATGCCGGTAAACACCTCTTCGTAAAACTCCGCCACCCGTTGGGGCGTCTTCAACAGTCCTTCGCGCTCGGGGTCTTCCCCGATGCCTTCGAGAATAAGCCGTACGCCGGCGATGATCTTCTCCCGGTCAATCGGGTTGCGGCGCCGCTTCGGGGGCTGGCTCAGGCTGTTGTGGTTCAATGCCAATGATGCGGTCGATTTCGCTCCCATCGAGTATTTCCTTTTCCAGCAACGCTTCCGCCAGCTTTTCCAATTTATCCATGTTGGCTTCCAGAAGCTCGGTCGCCTTCTTTTCCGCGCCTTCGACAAACCGCTTGATTTCGCTGTCGATCAACTGGGCGGTCGCCTCCGAATAGTCACGCGGCTGCTGAATCTCGCGCCCCAGGAATATCTGTTCCTGACGACGACCGAACCCCAACGGTCCGATCCGATCCGACATCCCCCAGCTGCAGACCATCTTGCGCGCCAACTCCGTAGCCTGCTCGATATCCTTGCCGGCGCCGGTCGTTACATAATGATAGACCAGCTTTTCCGCTACCCGGCCGCCCATCATGCAAATAAGATGACCTTCGAGATATTCACGGTCATAGGTATGCCGTTCATCCACGGGCAGGTAATGGGTCACCCCGAGGGCAAGCCCGCGCGGAACGATGGTCACCTTGTGGACGGGGTCGGCTTTCGGCACCAGCTTGGCCAAAAGGGCGTGACCGCCTTCATGATAGGCGGTCATCTTCTTCTCGCGGTCGGATATGACCATCGATCTCCGCTCCGCGCCCATCATGACCTTGTCTTTGGCCTCTTCGAAATCGGACATATCCACGGCGCTTTTGTCCTTACGCGCCGCCAACAGAGCCGCCTCGTTGACCAGATTCGCCAGGTCGGCCCCGGACAATCCGGGCGTGCCGCGGGCGAGGACGGTCAAGTCGACGTCAGTGCCCAGTTTGACCTTCTTGGTGTGGACTTTCAGGATGCCCTCGCGCCCGCGCACGTCGGGAATATCCACCACGATCTGCCGGTCGAACCGGCCGGGACGCAGAAGCGCGGGATCAAGAACATCGGGACGGTTGGTCGCGGCCAGAAGGATCACGCCATCGTTCGATTCGAACCCGTCCATTTCCACCAGAAGCTGATTCAGAGTTTGTTCCCGCTCGTCATGGCCGCCGCCCAGACCGGCGCCGCGATGACGTCCGACGGCATCGATTTCATCGATGAAGATGATACAGGGGGCGTGCTTTTTCCCCTGGTCGAACAGGTCCCGCACGCGGGAGGCGCCCACGCCGACGAACATTTCCACGAAATCGGAGCCGGACATGGAGAAAAATGGAACGCCGGCCTCGCCGGCCACCGCCCGCGCCAGAAGAGTCTTGCCGGTTCCGGGAGCGCCGAGAAGAAGGGCCCCTTTGGGAATCTTGCCCCCCAACTTCTGAAACTTGCCGGGGTCTTTCAGGAAATCAATGACCTCGGACAACTCCTGCTTGGCCTCATCGGCCCCGGCCACATCGGCGAAAGTCACCTTGGGCCGTTCATCGGTCACCAACTTGGCCCGGCTCTTGCCGAAAGAGAAAATCCCCTTGGAACCGCCGGCGCCTCCCCCCTGCATCTGCCGCAGCATGAACAGCCAGACGAAAATGAGCAATATCCATGGGGCCACCGAGAGGATAACCCCGCCCCAGTTGAAGCCCTGTTCCTTGGCGTTGATGGAAATTCCGGCCGCCGTCAGCTTATCCACCAGTGAGGGATCGTCGAACGGTATCCGGAGTTGAAATTTCTTGTATTTCCCGCTGCCGGTGGGACCGGCAATAGTCATCTCTTCGCCAAATCGTCCATTCAGATTCCTGTCGACAAAAACGACCGAGGAGATCTTGCCCTCGCCCACGTAGCGCAGGAAATCGGAATAGGTGATGGTGGCGGTGTCGGCGGTTCCCTCACCGAAGAAGTTGTAAATCAACAGGACGCTGAGAATGATGACCAACCAGAAAAATAGCGAACGGCCGGGGCTGCGCCAGGGCAACCCTTCCTTTTTGCCGCGCTCTCCTTTGAGCGGTTTCCGCCGCCGATCGTCTAAATCGTTGCCGGGGGTCCGCTGTACGTGACCGAAATTATCCATTAGGTCTATATACTACCTTTTCTGCTTCATGATCACTTTACCGATAAACGGCAGGTTACGATACAACTGGTTATGATCCAGACCGTAACCGATGACAAAATCATCGCCAACGTCAAAACCGGAATATTTGACGGTCAAATTTTCCTCGCGGCGGCTGGTCTTGCTTAACAGTGTAACAATTTCAATGCTGGCCGGTTCCAGCCTTTTGAGCGCGGTCATGACCGAACGGGCGGTCCGGCCGGTGTCCACCACGCCTTCGGCCAGGAGAACGTGACGATCCCGAAGAGATCGGATCGGCCCGCCGGAGACAATCAACTGCCCCGGGTCGGTCGTGGAACCGTAACTGTTGGCCGAGATAAACTCTACGACGAGCGGAACCGAAATGTTCCGAATTAAATCGGCCACGAAAATGAAACTCCCCTTGAGTACGCCCAGGATAACCAGATTCTTCCCGGCGTAATCGAGGGAGATACGGCGCCCCAGGTCGCGGATCCGTTGCTCGATCCGGTCCTGGGTAAATAACAGCTCAAACGGCTGAGCTTTGAGATCAATATCGACGTATTTCAAGTTTCACCGTTTCTTTTGTTGATGGCCCAACTCTCACCCTGTGATCTATCTCCACTCCGGCCAGCCAGACGACTCCCTGCCGGTCATACAGCACCGGCATTTCATCGCGAAGCGGCCGGGGAAATTTCCGGTCCGTCAAAAAGTCACCGGCCTTCTTTGAGCCCGGACGGCCATACGGACGAAACCGCACACCCGCTTTCAAACCGGCGACAAACAGCCCGCCGAAAAGCTTCCCGCCATCGATATAGGCTGTCGATCCATCTCCGGCGCGGAGCGTCTCCCGGCTGGTCGGCCTGACCACCGCCAAGCGAAGGCGAAGGCGCGGAAACGGCAGCACGTATACACCGGGAATCTGAAGCTCCTGCTTTTCAATCACGGCTCCGGGGCGGTACAAAAACAGTCTCCCTACGGCTGTCTCCGCGGTCAACCCGTGGGAGAGGGACGTTCGGGAACCGGCCGGGGCGTTACCCAAACGTACCACCCGTTCGATTTCCGCATATTCGGTATCCCAGACCCCGGCCGTATGCAATAGACGAATCACGATTCGTCTCTTAAGCCATATATCATACCCCTTCCACCTGCCCAAATCAAGCACAAACTTGCCGCCGGGAGTGTCCGCGAATATTTTGCCGAAAACCCGCTGGGTTTCCCGGTCAAAATACGTTTCTTCATCGGCGATAATCTCCGCCAGGCGGATGATGTTGTCGGCGGCATGTGGGGTGATTTCCCTTTTGACCAGGGGCAAAACGCGGGTGCGGATACGGTTCCGGACGAAGCGACGGCTCTGGTTGGAACGATCAAGCATAAAGGGCAGATCATGTTCGGCCAGATACGTCTCGATTTCCTCACGGGTCAGATCATAGAGCGGCCGGATGATGATTCCCCGTCGGGCGGGGATGCCGACCAGGCCGTGCCGCCCGGCGCCGCGAAAGAGGTTGAACAGAATCGTCTCGACCCGGTCGTCGCGATGATGCCCAACCGCGATCTTATCGTACTTTTCCTCGCGTGCCAGCCGTTCCAGTATTTGGTAACGATATTTGCGGGCGGTTTCCTCGATCCCGGCCTTCTCCTGAGCGGCCAAGACGGGGACGTCGACCGTTTCGTAATGATACCGGACGCCAAATGTCCGGCATAAATCGTCGCAAAAGTGGGCCTCGGCCTTGGCGGCGCGGGGCCGCAGGCGATGATTGATATAGGCCGCCCCCAGGGTGATTTCCAGCCGATCGCGGAGACGGCTCAGGATATGAAGTAATGCCACCGAATCCGGCCCGCCGGAAAACCCGACCAGGATATTGTCGCCGTTGTCTATAAGATCATGAACGGCAATCGAATGGGCCACGTTTGCAATGATTTTGTCGCTATCGGCCATCACTCTGTACCTGGTGAAACACTCTTACTCTTCCTTAAGTCACTACAATATAACAAGCTTGCGGGGAAAACGCAACCCTGTCACGCCGACCGAACCCTCCGGCCGATGCCGAGCCTCGACCGGCTAAGGGCGGTTTTACGGCGTTCGGTTCAATAGATGCACAATCGAATATCGATCAGGTTTTTCCTGGAACCGGGGCGGGATCGGGAGAGTTTAATGAGTAGCAGTAGAGCAAATACATTTCTTCCTCCTCACCCAATGAGAACCCAAGCCCCGGCTCCCCGCCGGGGCTTTACGTTTATGCCGTCGATAATTCCAATCGAGCTTTAAATGTAATGTCTATGACGATAGATGATCAGCTGCGGCATGATATCACCGGCAGGCCGCGTCCCCGGCCTGCCGCCGGGGCTTTCGTTTGGGCAAAATGGCCGCCATCGGCCTTGACTAATGTCCTTGAGTGACATACCTTTTGACCTTCTAACGCTCACGAGGCTGACATTTCACCCTTGGCGTGAGGACTTGCATGTGGCAGAAGCAATAACAACGCAATCTACAAAAAAACGGGGAATCTTCGACCAATTGAGCCAGTTCCCACGAGCTTTCTGGATGCTCAATTTCATGGAAATGTTCGAACGACTGGCCTACTACGGCGTACGGGTCGTTATCCCCATTTACATCGCCCAGGCCGACTGCCCGGGCGGCCTTCATTTCACCCAAACCGACAAAGGCATTATCTTTACCGTTTGGGCTTTGGTGCAGACATTGGTGCCGGTCTTTTCGGGCGGCTTCGCCGACCGGTACGGATACAAACGGAGCATCGCCACCTCCATCACCATTTATATCCTCGGTTACATACTCATGGCCAGCCAGCGCGAGTTCTGGCCGTTCCTGCTAAGTTGCTGCGTGCTGGCCGTCGGCGTGGCGATCTTCAAGCCGGGCGTCCAGGGAACCCTGGTTCGCTCGCTGAACAAGGAGACCTCCTCGGTCGGCTGGGGCATGTTTTACATGGTGGTCAATATCGGCGGATTCCTTGGCCCGCCCTTCGCCCACTTCCTCTACGGCATCTCCTGGCCGGCTGTCTTCTACGGCTGCGCCGCGATCCTGTCGCTCAACTACCTGATGCTGTTCACCTACAAGGGGGTCGAATCGGGGACCGCGAAGAAAGGCGGCGCCCTTTTGGTGGCCAAGACCACCCTGCATAATATCGTCCAACCCCGGCTCTTGCTGTTTATTGTCATCATGTCCGGGTTCTGGCTGATGTTCATGCAGTTGTTCGACATGCTGCCGAACTTCATCGTGGATTGGATCGATTCCTCCCGTGTCGTCGCCATGCTGCATCTGCCGTCGTTCATGACGGTCGAGACCGCCCGCGGGACGATGATCGCGCAGGAATGGATGATCAACGCCAATTCCGGGCTGATTGTCCTCTTCGTCGTCTATGTTACGTGGCTGGTGTCGCGGATGCGCCGGGTTCATTCGATCCTGATGGGTATCACCGTTTCGTCGATCGGACTTATCCTGGCCGGCTTCACCATGTCGGGCATATTCTGCATTTTGGGTATCTTCTGCTTCTCCCTCGGGGAGATGCTGGCCTCGCCCAAGATGAATGAATATTTGGGGGTTATTGCCCCCGAAGGCCAGAAGGCGCTCTACATGGGGTATGCCAACATCCCCCTGGCGATCGGCTGGTCGTACGGCTCGCTGCGCGGCGGGATCATTTATGACCAGATGGGGGACAAGGCCAATCTGGCCATCAAGTACATGAGCGAACACCTCAATATTACCGAGGCGATTCCGCGCACCGAGGCGTTCCAGCGACTCCAGGCGGCGGTGAGCATGAACGCATCGGACGCCACGACGCTGTTGTGGAACACCTACAAGCCATATCAGCTCTGGTATCAATTCGCGGCGATCGGTTTCGCCTCCGCGATCGGGATTTTCCTCTATTCGCGCTGGGTGCGCAAGTACGAAGCGGCGGATATATAGTATAGTATTGTGAATCGTATGGCACCCCCAAGCTTTTGGCTTGGGGGTGTTTTGTTTTTGCCCAACAGCCTGAGTTGAGCGTAGCCCACCCAGATCACGCCGAAGGCGGGCATCGGGTGGGTTTTCCAACTGCATTATTCTCATTGACAAACGCGATGGTTTGACGGATAGTTAGCCCAAAATAGCAGAATAAAGGGTCCAGCCTATGGCCGACAGCGTGCAGAGTCAAAAACAACCGGGAATGTTCGCGCAACTATCTCACTTCCCCAGGGCGTTCTGGATGGTCAACTGCATCGAGATGCTCGAACGGCTGGCCTACTACGGCGTCCGGGTGGTCATCCCCATCTATATCGCCCAGGCCGACAGCCCCGGCGGCTTGCATTTCAGCCAGATCGACAAGGGGATCATCTTCGCCGTCTGGGCGCTGGTCGAATCGCTGGTGCCGGTCTTCTCCGGCGGATTCGCCGACCGGTATGGCTACAAGAAGACTATCGGCGTCTCGATAACCATCTATATTCTCGGCTACCTGATCATGGCCACCCAGCGGGCGTTCTGGCCGTTTCTGTTTGGGTGTGTCATCCTGTCTATCGGCGTGGCCATTTTCAAGCCGGGCGTGCAGGGGACGCTGGCCAAAACATTGCGCAACGAGGATTCCTCCATCGGTTGGGGAACATTTTATATGCTGGTCAATATAGGAGGATTCCTCGGCCCGCCGCTGGCCCATTTCCTCTATGGCATCTCCTGGCCGGCGGTGTTCTACGGCTGCGCCGTGATTTGTTCACTCAACTACCTGATGCTGTTCACCTACAAGGAAGTGGATTCGGGCAGCGACAAGTCCGCCGGGGTGATCGCTATCGCCAAGATGACCGTCCGCAACATGATGAAGCCGCGCCTGGTCGTATTCATCCTGATCATGTCCGGCTTCTGGCTCATGTTTAATCAGTTATTCGACATGCTGCCGAACTTCATCGTGGATTGGGTCGATTCGTCAAATATCGTGGCGGCCCTGCATCTGCCCAGCTTTATGACTGTCGACACCCCTCGCGGCACGCAAATCGCCCAGGAATGGATGATCAACGTCAATGCCGGGCTGATCATCCTGCTGGTGGTGTATATTTCCTTCCTGGTGGCGCGGATGCGCCGGGTGCATTCGATTTTGATCGGCATCACCATTTCGTCTATCGGTCTTGTCCTGGCCGGATTCACAACTGCCGGGGTGCTGTGCATCATCGGCATCATGTGCTTCTCGGTCGGCGAGATGCTGTCCTCGCCCAAGATGAACGATTACCTCGGCGTCATCGCCCCCGAAGGGCAAAAGGCGCTGTACATGGGGTACGCCAACATCCCGTTGGCGATCGGGTGGTTTTATGGCTCCCTGCGCGGCGGTCAGGTGTATGACCAGATGGGGGACAAGGCCAATCTGGCCATCCGCTACCTGGCCGAGAACGCCGGTGTCACGGGGGTCGACCGGACGGTGGCTTTCGAGAAGCTTCAATCGGTGTTGAATCTGAACGCGACCGACGCCACTACCCTGCTCTGGAATGCGTATCACCCATATACGCTCTGGTACCAGTTTGCGGCGGTCGGGTTCGCCTCGGCTATCGGGATTTTAATCTATTCGTTCTGGGTCAAAAAGTACGAATCGCCGGATATTTAGCAATCTTGCTTGAAGGCGGCCGTGGTAAACACCCCGGCCGCCGAACGATACGTTGACCATCGGAACTTTCGGGGGGAGAAATGCTGCACGAAGGCAATGCCTTATTGGCGCGCCAGATCAAGCACTGGCGGGAGAAACTCAAAATCACACTTACCCAGGCGCTGGAACTGGTCCCGGACGACAAACTCGACTGGGCCCCGGCGAAGAAGATGATTACCCTGGGGAATATCTTCCTTCACATCTCCGAATGCTCCGACTGGTGGTACTGCGAAATAATGAAGGGTGATAAGTCCTTGCCCCTCACCGGCGAGCCGGACGACCCCTGTCCGCCCCGGAAAGCGATAGCCGGGATGTTGAACGCTCACTGGGCGCGAATGGAGGATTTTTTCGCCGAATCACCCGACGTACTGACGAAGGTGTACTCCCATCGGCACGAAGGGAAAACGCATGAGTGGGACGGCAACTGGGTGTTTACGCACCTGTTGGAGCACGACATCCATCACCGCAGCCAGATCAACCAGTACCTGCGGATACTTGGAATTGAACCGCCGAAAATATAACCCTATCGTATATTCTCGGTAAAACCGCCTTCGGCGGCGATGCCCGCCAGCTCTTTGCGGGTCGAAGGCTTTTCCCGCTCTCGATATGGTTCCGGAAGCGTGTCCGCATCGGCCAAAATCCCCACCGCCGCCATCGCCTGGACCTCGTATCCATCGGGGACACCGAGTTCACTTTTGGCCCGGTCATAATCGAACCCCTGCATGCCGTGGACGACCAAGCCCCGCGAGGCCCCCTCTAGCGCAAACATCCCCCAGGCAGCCCCCGTATCGAACGCATGCGTGCGCGCCGGTTTGCCGTTGTCGAAGGTGGTCTTGGCCACCATGACCATCAGCATCGCGGCGTTCACACACCACACCCGGTTTCCCTCCGCCAACAGCCCAAGGAATTTGTTCCAGTCGGAATGGTCGCGCCGGGCATAGATGAATCGCCAGGGTTGATTGTTGTTCGACGACATAGCCCAATGGGCCGCTTCGAAAAGGCCCATTAAGACCTCATCCGCAATCGTCTCCCCGGTCATCGCGCGCGGCGACCAGCGGTTGATGAAAATCGGCTTGGAACCGCAGCGGTTCTGCCGATGCTGCGGTATTTGATCGGTCAGCTTTGCCATGAGAATTCCCTTCGCCCGGTATTTTCGGGATATTCCATTTCGTAAGCCTTTATATTAGAGTACGAACGTGGGCTGGAAAATATCGACTGAGATTCATGAAGTAGAATTATATGGCGCCGGTATGCGCCGTCGCCATGGTGATGCGTCAACCGTCTTTTTTGTTGACCGACGGCCGCGCGGCTTTCGGTGAGCCGTTGGGATAAAAATAAAACGCCCCCAGGGCCGCCAATACGAAACCGAAGATCGTACCGAAGGAACCGATTCGCAGGATGGAGCCGATATCGGTCAGCTTTAAATCAATCTTACCGCTGGAAAACGTATCGAGAAACTTGTACAGAATAACGAGGATGCCCACGGCCGATGCGGCCAGCGTGACGATTTTCAGCCAAAACCATTCCCGCCGTTTCCAGAAATAGGGAAATGTAACCAGAATCACGATGGCCGCCGCCAGCACCAGCCAGAAGACTCCGCCGATGCGGGGCCCGTTGGCGCGGACGGTCACGGGACCACAGGAAGCCTCGACCCAGGGAAGGAAAAAACAGATGAGGGCGATAGCGGCCCCTGCGGGAGTCACAAATGGTGACAATTTCTTGAATGATCTCATCCTAACCTCGATAGATGATTCAACGATATCAAATGCTCATTAACGGCGGACAATCTATACACTATGCGCTGTTTGTCCAATCAAAAATCAACATTGAGTGAGTTCACCGGCAACAGGCAGAGGATGGATTCGATCAATTGTTCATGTCTGAACGAAGAAAAAAAGGCCGTTATATGAGCAAGGGATGCGTCCTATTGGCGTCGGCTGATTGAATCGGTGGTAATAATAAGGAATACGATTTCGCACAGAAGACGGATTATCATGATTCCGGTAACTTTTTAGATAGTAGTCGATTTCAAAGAATAAATAACTTCCTTATATATCTTGCTGTCCGGCAAGCGAATATAGGTTATCTTGTTACCCTTCCAGGATCCGCTGGCGGAGGCGATTTCCTGTTTTTTTTGTTTTAAAGAGTGAAAAGCTTGGCAAAAGCCCGATTTGGCGCCCCGCGTACCCTCCCAACATATTGTACGGCAATATATTACGCCGATATTCAAGATTGCGCTTAGGGGTCTGATTCGGTCATTTCGGGGGGAAAACGCTTAAACACGAAAGTTTGATCAAAAAAACAGTAAATTTCTTGCAACTACCGGCCGAAAAAGACGTTAAAGTCATAGATTTTTCTTGACTACCTGGTCGAAAATGACTTGAATGCCGAAAGTGACCGGGCGGTCTGTTTCGACTCGACGGTCTAAATTGACTGACGAGTCTAAATCGACCAACTGGTCGACTTTGGGAGATGATGGTGAGAGAGGTTGCGAAAGCGAAGCGAGTTCCACAACGGCAACAACGGCGGACGCATGCGACCCGGAAGCGATTGTTGGATGCGGCTCGCGCGGTCTTCGCCTACAAGGGTCTTGATCTCGCCAGCATCGACGATATCACCGAGCGGGCGGACGTCGGCAAGGGAACATTCTATTACCATTTCTCCAGTAAAGAACGCCTGATAAAAGAGCTTATCAAGAGCGTACTGGGAGAGCTGGAAGCGACCATCAACGATCGGTGCCAGGGCAGCACCGATTTAACCAGCCTTCTGGATACGTTAATTGGGGCCCATATAGAGTTTTTCAGCACCCGCTGGGAGGACTTCGTGCTGTACTTCCAGAGCCGCGCTGATCTTACGCTTCAGGAGGGATATTCGGGAATTGAAACGCCGTTTATCAACTATCTTGACCGGATTGAGGCATTATTGGCTTCGGTCATCAGTTATCACCTTCCCAAACCGGTGTTGACGCGTTTGGCCTGTGCGGTGACCGGTTTGGTGTCGGGGTACTACTCGTTTGTGGTCATCGCCTCGAAGGACGAGGATGTGGATGAAGCGTTGCGTTCCCTGCGCGGCGCCATGGTCGCCAGTATGGCGCGATTTATCATGGAAGCGGCGCCCGATCGGGAACACAAGGAGAACCAGGGCATGGTGGGGTGACCCATCCGCCGGCGGGGGCCGTGCCAAGCCGTCGCGGGCGTAGAAAGATTACTTTTGGAGGGCAGAGATTTGGAAACTCAAGGCATTGTTGAGCAGGCGATTAAACAAGCTGTATGGGGGATCGCCTCGAGTTTTGATATCTACAACTGCGATCCCGAGACCATCCGCGACGCGGCCAAGATCAAACGGTTTGTCGCGGAACTTTGCGATCTGATCAAGATGAAACGTTTCGGCGAGACACAAGTCGTTCATTTCGGAGAGGATGAACGGGTCGCCGGGTACTCGATGGTGCAATTGATCGAAACCTCGCTGATTTCAGCCCATTTCGCCAATCTGACCAACACTACCTACCTTGATGTCTTCAGCTGTAAACCGTATGATCCCGCGGTGGTGGCCGAATTCG
>JAQVRW010000397.1 GCA_028700875.1 Candidatus Zixiibacteriota bacterium
CGTCACGACTACGTCGGACACCGCCGCGTTGGAGGAGTTGAGGGCGGTGATGGAAATGACCGTCGTCGAACTCTGGCTGAGCAAATCGGGAGACGCCGTCGGTGTGCCAAAATGGATTTCAGTTCCGTTATCGCTGCCGGAGGACGTTGTCTTGGGCGCCGAATCACATCCGGCCAAAAACGCCAAACCCGCCACGAACAGGCATAGGCCGATCGCCGTTATTCGGCTTGAATTCGTCTGAAGAGACATGTTCTCCCCTTGTATTTTCAGTGTCGATTTTTCGCGGTTAATCATCTTCCTGCACGCCGCCTCCCGGTGCCCCGGGAGGCGGAATATCGCTTGTTACCGTATCCCTATCACGGGACCGTGGTCTCGGTGGTCGCACTGGCCAGGTTATCGACGATCGTCGGCGTCACGAAAATGACCAGGTCTCGGTTGTCGATTTTCTTCCGGGTATAGCTGAACAGGTTGCCGATCACGGGAATGTCCATCAGGATGGGAATGCCGACCTTGGATTCGGTCTCGTCCTGAGTGGTCAGGCCGCCGATGACCGCGGTCTGGCCGTTTTCCACGACTACGTTGGTGACGGCGTTGTTGGTGTTGATAATCACTCCGTTGGCGTCGTATTCGTAGGTTGAACGTTCCGGCAGCAGCTTCATCAATATCCGGTTCTCCGAGGTGATGTGCGGCGTCACTTTCAGCAACGTGCCGACTTCCTCAAATTTGATGACCGTATTGCCCGACTCGTCGAATTGCTTGATGGGCACTTTCTGTCCGGCTTGTATTTTGGCTTCCGAGTTGTCTACGGTCGTGATTTCCGGGTGGGCAATGATCTTGCCCTTGCCTTTGCTCACCAGAGCAGAAATCCGGGCTTCCAGATCCCACCCCGATTGAATGGTGGTAATCGAGAAACTGCCGGCGCGATCGGTCATCCGGCCTTCTTCCAACGTCTGTGAGGTCGTATGCTGGGTCTCGCGGATGGTGGCCCCGCTGACGGGGTCGACCACATCGCCGCCGGTGGCGCCGTTCACGGTCCAGTCGATGCCCAGTTCGGTCAGGTTGTTGGAACTCACTTCCAGAAGCTGGGCCGAAATGCGGATCTGCCGCGGGGGCCGATCCAACTGGGCAATGAACTTGATGACCTTGTCGATGTTGCCCGGAACTTCCTGCAGGATGATCGAGTTGGTGCCGTTGTCGGCCGATACCTTCCCGCGCGTCGTCAGCAACGATTTGACGGCATCCACGATCCCTGTCGCGGTGGAGTTGCTGATGTTGATCACGCGGGTATCCAGCCCGACCAGGTTTTCCTGCTCGTTCAGGGCTTTCTTTTCCTCGGTCACTTCTTTTCGGTAATCGGCGGCCGGGAGCACCCGAATATACGAACCTTCCTCGAACACAACGGCCAGATCATATGTCTTGCCGATGATCTCCAGAGCCTGTTTCCAGGTCACGTCGTTGAGCGCGATGGTCACGTTCCCTTCGACCGTGGGCGCCACCACCACGTTCACCCGGCCATAGTCCGCCAGAAAGCGGATGACCGACCGGATGTCGGCCGCCTGGAAATTCAGGTTCTTAATCGGCGTGGCAGGATCGGTGGTGTCGCCGAATGACACCGTCACCGACGTCGCCAGCACCACCATCAGGCCGATATAGATCAGTTTGTGCAACCGCGTCTTCACCATCGATGTATCCTCGCTATCTGTTACTGATTTCCTTATCCAGTTCCTTGACGATCGTGCGGCTCCAGCCATATTCGTTGATTTGGAAGTAGACCGCACTATTATCTATCTGCGAAACATAACCGTTTTTCACCGGGTCGCCCGGTTTGAGAATGTAGCCGATGCCGTCGAGATCCTCCAGCAGCGCGGCCATCCGGCCGGTTTCGGATTCCAGGACGCCCACCAGAAGAAGCGTCTCGACATTGGCCATGCGGCTCTCGAGGCTCCCCTTGGTCGGCTTGGTTTCGTCAACCAGCGTTTCAAAGGGGTCGCGCTCCATACCGGCTTCATAGGTGGTGACGAACCGTTTGGGAAATTCCACCACCTGGGTCTGCTTACGAATGGCGCTCTTCGCCGCATCGCGACGATACTTCGATGGTTGATCCACGGCCGGCAGCAAATCGGCCGCCGATACTTCGGCGGCGACGGCATCGTCATCCGCCGGCGAAGGATTCGGAACGTTATCGGGCGTCACCACCGCCAAAGCCTGGTCGGCGTCACTCACGCTCGGTTTCGCGGCCGTGGCGGGAACCGGCGCGGTATTGTCCACGGGCGGCTTCAGGGGTGTGCCGATGGCCGCCTTGTGGATATCCTCGGCCGGAACACCGGGGTCATCACCGGGGGTGGGGACGAAATTTTTGTTTTCTTCCGCCGAGCCGAACAACCACGCCACCTGATTCGTCTTCTTGGCCAGATCGGCCATAACCGATGGCGGCAAGTCTTTGACTGCCGGTGATTCGGCCGGTTGTTCCTTGGCCGCCGGAGCCGGATTCGTCGCCGGCGTAGGCGTTTTGGCAACAACTACCTCGGTCGCGGCCTTTTTCGCCTGCTCGCCTTGATTGGGCGCTTCAAGCTTGGCGACCACAGCGGGCTTATTGTCGGAAACCGTCGGCTGAACCGCATAACTGGTTGCCGGGGTCGATTTCGCCGAAGGTTTCGTCTGTTCGACGACCGGCGCCGAGGTCTTGGTTTCGGCCGGTTGGTCGGCGTTCTTTTGGGTAACCACCGATGGCACCTTTTGACTGGGAGCCTGCGCCGGAGCGGTCGCGACGGTGGACGGCACAACCGGCTGGGCGGCGGTCTTGGGCGGCGCGACGGCCGCAAGGGTAGTCTTATTTGTCGCGGTGGAACTGGTCCACTCGGCGAAGGCCGCCGTCTTGGGGTCGGAGACGAATATCTTGGCGCTTGTGCCCGCAGTTTCGACCCTATACACCGTTTCATGGGCCAGATCGATCACAACCCGAACGATTTCCTCGGGCTTGACCGCGTACTGGGAGGTGCGGAGGGCGGTGACGACGGATATCGGCAGCGATGCAAAATCCTTCTGCGCCAATGAATGCCGGGCCGCCAGGCAATCGACGACGATCCGGAACGGCTTGCCCTCCTTGGCTATTACCGATTGATGGCTGACGCGCACGGGACCATTGCCCTGGATGCTGACG
>JAQVRW010000398.1 GCA_028700875.1 Candidatus Zixiibacteriota bacterium
GGACGTTCCGGGGCAGTGTCTGGCCTGTCACGACGGCGAAGACGCGGTTTTTAAGGCCAAGCACCTGCAACTGAGCGGAAGTCAGATCGATTGCCGGAAATGCCATGATCCCCATGGCTCGGCCGACGCCGGGTTGACCCTTTCGGTGGCGCATGATCCCTTTACCGGAGGTGCCTGCGACGTATGCCATGAAAAAGCGCCCGACACCACCCGCCCGGAGGGAAAACGATGATACGCCGAATAATCACGGAATCGATCGCGGCGCTGGTATTCGCTACGGGCGCTTGGGCGGGAGTGGTCGAGGTCAAGGAACCATCTGTGTGCTATTCATGTCATAGCGATATCCAGGACCTGTCGGCCAAAAATTTCCGTCACACTGCCTTCACCGCCGGCAAATGTTCCGCCTGTCACGATCCGCACGCCTCCCGTCATGCCGGGCTGCTCAACGGCGATCTCAAGACGCTCTGCCTGTTCTGTCACGAGAAGATCAAGAGCGAAATCGCCCAAGTCTCTGTTCATCGGCCGGTCATAGACGGTGATTGTTCCGCCTGTCATGATCCCCATGCTTCGGACGTGCGCAATCAGCTGAAGCAGAAATCGCCGGCTCTGTGCGAAGGGTGCCATCAGAATGTCACGGCCTGGCTGGGTCGGGCCTATGTCCATCAGCCGGCGGCCCAGGGAAATTGCCAGGCCTGCCACGCGGCGCACGGATCGGGTAATGATCGATTGCTGAGCGCGGCGATCCCGGAATTGTGCTTCGGATGCCATAAGACCGGTACCGCCCTGACCGCGGCGCATAAGGGATTCGACATAAGCAAGGCCGACTGCACCACGTGCCACGATCCCCACGGCTCCTCGATGGCGTCGCTTTTGATGCCCAATCAGCACGCGCCGTTCAAAGCGGGCAAGTGCAGCTCCTGCCACGCCGCGGCCAAAGGAGGAGAAATGGCGCTGACCGACGACGTGAAAACGTCCTGCGGCAAATGCCATCAGGCGGTGCTCAAGCAGGCGTCGGCGACCCATACGCATAACCTGAACGACAAGCGTTCCTGCCTCAACTGTCACAACGCCCACGCGGCTTCCGCGCCGTCGTTGTTGGCGGCGGAGCAGAAAGACCTTTGCTTCCGCTGTCATTTCAAAGGCGACACGTACAAGGGGAAAAGGGGAATCTACCTGACGCATGACGGGATGGACTGCTCCAAATGCCACACTCCTCACGGGTCGGAAAATGACACCTACCTGGTCTCGACCGGGATCGAACTCTGCACCGGTTGCCATGCCGACGCCCACAAGGGTTCCCACCCGGTGGGCGAAGGGGTTATTGACCCTCGCACGAAAACGCAAATGACCTGCCTGGCCTGCCATAAGCTGCACGGGGCGGAATTCAAGCCGTACCTTCCGCTTGACCCGGCGCACGAACTCTGTCTGCAATGTCATCGCAAATAGACTCTGATTGACCGCCCGGCGTTTCCAGCCGCCGGGCGGACGACTTTTCGGAAAGCGCTTCCCCCAATTGACTGTCAAATAGTCTAGTTGACAAAAACTCAATTCGTGAGTATTTTGTTTGTATACGCATCAACGGCGGAACACCTGCGCCAGCGACACATAAGAATCTACCTGCTTTTCTCTAAGCCGCCTGAGTGCGCGCATCCGCCGGAAATCTTACGGGAGGGTACAATGTCAAGATTCGGGGGAAACCGCGAACCGCGGCCCAAATCTGTTGTTGGTTTGGTGCTACTGGCGGCCGTTTTGTTATTCTCGGCGGGCGACCTTTTCAGCCAATCATCATCGCCGATATCATCGGGTCCCGCCGGGCCTTCCGGCAAGCCGTGGAAAGACAACCCCTATGGTATCAAGGTCACCCGCTGGCCGGAGCAGTCGCCGATCCGACCGATAACCTATGCGCAATGGTCGGCCAAACAAACCGCGCCAGCGGCGCCGTTTTCGGCGACCTTGGTGGAAAAACGGCTGCCCGACAACCCGGCCAAATCACGGGGCACGGTTTGCGTCATCATCAATAGCGGGATATATCCGGGCCTTGAAGAAGCGATAGGCGGATACATCACCGACCTGGCCAGGGACGGTTACGCCGTTGAAATGCATGCCATCACGGGTGGAACCGCGCAGGATGTGCGGTCGTTTCTGGCGGCGCGGCATACGGCCGGAATCGACGGCGCCGTCCTAATCGGTGATTTTCCGGTGGCCTGGTATAAAACCTACTGCTGGGACCCGATCGAAGAAGAGCAGTTTCCCTGCGACTTATACTATATGGATTTGGACGGAATCTGGACGGACACGGGCATCGACGGCATCTTTGAGACGCACACCGGGGCAACGGCCCCGGATATATGGTTGGGGCGGTTGACGGCTTCCCCGCTGACTATGACCGGCCAGACCGAGACCCAACTTCTCCAAAACTATTTTATCAAGAACCACTTGTATCGCACCGGCAGTCTTCCGGTGAACGATCAGGCGTTGGTGTATATCGACGATGATTGGTCGTCGGGATCGGATTGGGAAAGCTATTGTGTCGGTCTCACGTATGCCGATCGCACGGTGGTAGCGGATGATTACACCACTGTGGCTGATGATTATGCCCAACGGTTGAGACAATATTATGAGTTGGTCGAAGTATGGGTTCACTCCGACCCACTCAAGCATTATTTCAAAATCCCGCCCGACGTTTGGAGTACGACCCTCGGAGTCGGAGAAATGGTCGGGATCGACCCTCCGGGCGTCTTTTACAACCTGTTCGCCTGCTCCAACGCCCGGTATGTCGAAGCGAACTATATGGGCGGGTGGTATATTTTTCGTTCTTCGGCCGGGTTGGCCGCGGTCGGCAGCGCTAAAACCGGATCGATGCTCAACTTCGACGCCTTTTATCAACCCCTCGGTTCCGGAAGTAATATCGGGGAGGCGTTTTTCGACTGGTTCACCAGTATTATCCAATACGGAGTGGAGGACTGGGAATACTGCTGGTTTTACGGTATGACCCTCTGCGGCGATCCGACGCTGATGCCGCACCTGTCATCATGCCCGCGGATTACCGAAAAGTCGGAATCGGACGCGGCCTTCGGCGACGGCGATGGGCTCTATGAACCGGGTGAGACAATCGAATGCCGCGTGACGGTCGCCAACAACGGCGCCACAGCGGCCC
>JAQVRW010000399.1 GCA_028700875.1 Candidatus Zixiibacteriota bacterium
CCAGAAGCGAGTTGGATGCTAATCGGTTAGCGCCGTGCATCCCCGTGCAGGAAGTCTCGCCGCAGGCGTACAGGCGGGTGATTTCGGTGCGGCCGTCGACTCCGGCCACCACCCCGCCGCACATGTAATGCGCCGCCGGGACGACCGGGATCAAATCGCGGGTGATGTCGATCCCCTCCTCCAGGCAACGGATATAGATATTCGGGAATCGGGCTTTGATATGTTCAGCCGGAATGGTCCGCAGGTCCAGGAAAACCGAGTCTTCTCCCGATCGTTTCAACTCGCTGTCGATCGCGCGGGCGACGACATCGCGCGGGGCGAGGTCTTTCATCGGATGGTAATTTTTCATGAACGCCGTGCCGGCGGCGGTGCGCAAAATTGCCCCTTCACCGCGAACCGCCTCGGAAATCAAAAACGGCGCCTTGCCCACTATCGATAACGTGGTGGGATGAAACTGCATGAACTCCATGTTGGCCACCGGCGCCCCGGCCCGGAAAGCCATCGCCACGCCGTCGCCGGTCGCGATCTTGGGATTGGTGGTATAGCGATATACCTGCCCGACCCCGCCGGAGGCCAGTATGGTCACCGCCGCCTGCATGGTCAGCCGCCGTTGATGGTGTTCGTTGTACACATAGGCGCCGCCGCAGACAAGTTTTCCCTGATGTTCGAAGGCGATCAAGTCCAGCGCGATATGATCGACGAGGATGATAATATTCCTATGCTGCTGGCAGGCGGCCAAAAGCGCCCGTTCAATCTCGCGGCCGGTCAGGTCGGCGGCATGCACGACGCGATTCTGGGAATGCCCCCCTTCGCGGCCCAGCGAAAGGCCGTCCCCCTCTCGCGAAGGCGTAAACTGGACGCCGATCTCCATCAGCCGCCGGATACAATCCGGCCCGGCCTTGATAATCTTCTCAACCACGTCCTCATGGCACAATCCCGCTCCGGCCGTGATAGTATCGGCCAGATGCGCCTCGAAGCTGTCGGTAGGCGACATCACCGAGGCGATGCCCCCCTGGGCGTAGTTGGTGTTCGATTCGGTCGCCTGCTTCTTCGTGATTATGACCGTCTTGCCGAATTCGGCCACGCGAAGCGCATAGGACAATCCGGCGATGCCGGACCCGATAACGAGGAAATCACAATGATCGTTCATGGTCATCCCAACCCGATAAGCCGATCAAAAATTGCCGCATCGTCCGGCGATACAGCCAGATGCAGGCAGTACAACGGTTTGTCGAACGCACGGTCAGCCAATTTAACCAGATCTTTGGCCGTTGTCAAATAGCCGTCGGCGCCAGCCCGTGCGGCCAGGCGTTTCAATCGCTCAACATCGGCCTGCCGATACTCGTGGTGATCGTCGAATTCGGAGACACCGGCCGGCCGTATCCCCGCCCGCGTCACCATATCATACATACGCGCAAACGATCCGAGGCCCGCAAAAAGATACGGCCGCATGCCCGCCAATTGCTCCAGACCGATCGTTTTGCTGCCGCTCTCGGCCCCATCCAGGAACATCCGCCAGTGCAGGATCGGGACAACGGCATTGTGCCGTCGAATGACCGTCTCGCTCTGCGCCCTGTTCTCCGGTTCGTCCCCGACCATGACAAAAACGGCATCGGCGCGCCCCAGCGTTTCCACCGACTCCCGTAGCACCCCGCCGGGAAACAATCGCCGCCGTTCCAGAAGCACCTGTGGGTTAATCACGACGATATCCAGATTCTTTTGGATATCCAGCCGCTGGTATCCATCGTCGAGGATGATGACATCTGGCGAATATCGGCGGTCAGCCTCGGCCGTTATCCGCTTCTTGTCCCGTCCAACTGCAAATGCCGCAGACGGCAGTCGCCGCGCCATCATGGCGACCTCATCGCCAATTGCCTCGACCGAAAATTCCGAACCGTGACCATACTCGATATAAACGTCATCGGAGGGCTTGCGCCCATACCCGGAATGGACGATGGCGACCTTTTTGCCGGCGGCAATAAACCTCTGCGCGATATACATGACTATCGGTGTTTTGCCGCTGCCGCCGACCGTGATGTTTCCCACCGAAATGATCGTCGCCCGCCATAGGGCCGAACAGGCCGCCTTGCGCCGCGCAAGATGACGCCGCGAAAACCATTGATAGATGGGTGTCGCCAGACGAAGAAGCAGAATCAGGGGAGACCACAAAAGGCGGTCAACGCCTCGGGCCGTCAGCGCTTTGGCCCAGCCGCGCTTCATAACTTCATCTCCTGGATGATAACCGCCGCCGAATCGGCGGCCACGGTCGAACCATTGCCGCTGTATTTGCGGAAACGCAACTTCCCGGAGGCGAAACGATTGATGGCTTCGGCGATAGACGCGGCGTCGGTGACCATCATCCCCATATTCTGTGCCAAAATATCATCGGCCGCCTGCCGGACGTTGGTCAACGATGGCCCGAACAGCACCGGCACGCCGGCCACGACCGGCTCCATGACATTGTGGCCGCCCACGTCCGCCAGCGTCCCGCCGACAAAGGCCAGATCGGCGCCGTAAAACAACCCCGCCAGCACACCCATCTTGTCCATCAGGATGAGCGATGTCTTGCGCCCGGTGCCGGCCTCGAAAGAACTGTACAACTCGAAATCACGTTGACTGTGTTCTATGACTGCTTTGACTTCGTCCAGACGTTCCAGATGACGCGGGGCCAGAAGACAACAGACCTTGTGGGGAAATCCCGGCACTCGGTCCAGCGCCTGCATGATGATTTCTTCTTCGCCGGGGCGGGTCGAGGCGGCGATAAAAAGCAACGCCGCGTCATCCACCTGCAGCCGCCGTCGGATATCGCCGCGCGATGGCTTCGGTTCGCCGGTGGCCGCGGCGTCATGCTTGATATTTCCCGCAACGACGACTCTGTCGGCCTCGGCTCCCATACCGATAATCCGCGCCGCATCATCCGGCGTCTGCATGAGGTATCGTTTGTAAGCGCGCAGCACACGCGCCAGGGAACGCCGCACGAGCCGGTATCTCTTGTACGATTTCTCCGATACCCGCCCGTTGGCCAGCACAATGGGAACGTCATGATTCAAACAAAATTGGAGAAAGTATGGCCATACTTCGGTCTCGACCATGACGATCCCCAGGGGATGGAAGGTGCCGAACAACCGTCGCCAGGTGAAATAGGCGTCGAGGG
>JAQVRW010000046.1 GCA_028700875.1 Candidatus Zixiibacteriota bacterium
GCATATCTGTCCCACCAGTTGGTAGGCGACGAACCCGAGGAGGAATATCATGACGGCCGGGAAGACGTTCACCTGCAGGCGGCGCGCGAAAACGGCGAACGAGTCCTTGACCAGTTGCAGGAGGATGAAGACATATGACGGCACCAGGCCCTTGATGACGTTGGAAACGACGAAGGATTGAACCAGCAGGGTCAGCAGAGCGAGTTTTACCAGCAGATTTGCCATCGACATTCCGGCCTAGGCCGCCCCCTGTTTGGAATCGCGGGAATCGCCGCCGTCGGGATCCTCAAAGAGAAACGCCATTTTGGTGCGGCTGCCTTTCAGCGCCGTCCCGGTTTTTATCAGGGCCATGACCGCGATGGCGCCGGCCGTGGCGGCGGCCGCTCCGGGGAGTCCGAACCGGGGAACCAGAACCGCATTGGCGGCCAGGGCGAAACCCAGTCCCGTCACGGTGGCGGCGATAATGGCGCTGTCGCGTCGTTTGGCATATAGGGCATAATGAGGCAGGTAAGACAGCGTCATCAGCCCGACCGAAAAGAGAATGATGTAGAACACCGACATATGTTCCGCGTACAGCGGCCGGTCGATCAGATGCAGCACCGGCTTGATCAGGATCAGCGCCAGGGCGGTCAGAATGACCAGGCTGCCGACGGTTCCGAGGGCCATTTTTTTCATCAGCCGCCGGTACAGCGGGAAATCGCTACGCTGGTAGGCGGCGATAATCTGAGGATAGAGGATCATGATGACGCCGGAGAAGGTGAAGGTCTGGATGACGTTGGCGATACCGGTGTAGAAAGTATAGATGCCGACCATTGCGTCCCCTCGGAAATGCTGGAGGAAATACCGATCGACATATTGAATTCCCTCGAACGACAGCGTGGCGAGGAAAAACGGCAGCGCGACGGTCACCCCGCGCCGCATCCAGGTCCAGTTGATCCCCACGCGACGGGATTCCCCCCAGGGAAGACGACGAAGCGCCGCGGCGGCGACCACGATGCTCAGGGTCACGCCGATCGCCCATCCCATCCAGATCACCGGCAGTCGGCGGGCGTCACCGGAGGCATGGATAATTCCCACGACGGCATAGGTCCAGGCTCCGCCGCGGAGAAAGAGCACGAGATTGGCCATGGTCGGCCGCGACAGAGTGATAAGAACCCGGGTAGCCTCCTGCGACAGATGCTCCAGAACCAGAAGGAGATAAAACCAGACCGCATACTTCCAGGAAATGACCCCTGCCACGAAGACGGTCAACAGTAGCGGCAGCACGACGATATAGACCAGGCCGTGGAAGATGATCTGATCGCGTATAAGCGGTGTTCGCTGCGGCTCCTCCTGCGCCAGAATCTCCCGAGTGTTGAAGATGTAAAAATCCAGGCCCAGAAAATACAGGGAGATGGTGATGGTGACGTTCATCAGCCCCCAGACGCCGACCTGCTCCGGGGGGAGATAGTGAGCGATGCTCAGCAACACGAGGAACTTGCCGGCCAGCGTGAGGGCGCGCAGGAAAATATTGGCCAGTCCGGTCTTAAGCATAGATCGTTTCCATCTAGGTCAGCAAATCCCAGCTTGCCGGCGTTCCCCGCTTGACATCGCGGCGCACTTTTTTCCCAAGAAGCATGTCCATGAATTTCGGCGGCAGGCCGAAACCGGGACGGATGGCGCGAAGGTTGTCGGTAGTGAACAGATCGCCTGCTTTCATGTCCCGGACGACATAAAGACTGCGGCGGAATTGCCGCGATTCCTTCTCGGCGTCGGCGGCGCCATAGCGGATTTCCCCCAACGCCTGCCAAGCCCGGCGGCTTTCGGTCACCAGTTGACGCATCTCTCCCGGTTCCAGCGAAAAGGCGGAATCGACCCCGCCCTCGGCCCGATCGAGGGTCAGATGTTTCTCTATCACCGTGGCCCCCAGGGCCACGGCCGCCAGGGCGACTCCCAGACCAAGGGTATGGTCGGACAGTCCCACCTGAACGTCGAACAGGTCGCGCATATGGGGGATGGTCCGCAGATGGCTGTTGTCCGGCGGGGCGGGATAACTGCTGGTGCATTTCAAAAGGATAATATCTTTGGCTCCGGCGGCGCGGGCGGTCCGCACCGTTTCATCCAGTTCGGATACCTCGGCCATCCCGGTGGAGATCAAAAGCGGTTTGCCGGTGGCGGCCACCCGTCGAACGAGCGGCAAATCGGTGTTTTCGAATGAGGCGATCTTGTACAGCGGGACATCCAGCGTTTCCAGAAACTCCACAGCGGTCTCATCGAACGGGGTCGAAAATCCGATGATGCCGCGCGCGCGGCAACAGTCGAAGATGGCCTTATGCCACTCCCACGGGGTGGCGGCTTCCTTATAGAGCTGATAAAGGGTTTTGCCCTTCCAGAGAGATTGATCGTCGGATATGGAAAAACCCTCTCCCTGCAGGTCGAGGGTCATGGTGTCGGCGGTGTAGGTCTGAATTTTAAGCGCCTGTACGCCGGCGTCGGCGGCGGCATCCACGATGGCCAGCGCCTTGTCAAGCGACTGATTATGATTGCCGGACATCTCGGCGATGATAAACGGCGGATGACCGGGGCCTATCGACGTCCCGGCCACGATGATATCATCCATGACGAGCTCTTTTCTGTTTCGCCTTTCCCTGGCGTCGTGCGCCCCTGCTGTGCCGCCCGGTCCGAATATCCGGCCGGCTTATATCTTACGCAACGCGGCTTTGATTCGTTGTCTATGTCGTTTCAGCCAGTCTTCCGCCGTCAGCGTATACACGCAAACGTCCATATAGGCGCCGTTTTTGAAAACATGCTGGGGCAGTCGGCCGGTCAGGGTGAAACCGAGCCGTTCGAACAACTCGTGGCTTTTGGCATTATGCTCCAACACTTCGCCGACAACTTCCCGGAGGGAGACGTTCTCGAACGCATAATCAAGGGAAAGGAACCCCATGACCGTGCCGGTCCCGCGCGGTCGAGTGTCCTCGCCGATGTAGAAGCCCCACATACACGAACTGGCTTCCCGGTCGATTTTCGTGAAGTTGGTCTGACCCAGCGGCCGGCCCCGATACTCCAGGATGAGATAGACTGAGGCCGGGTTGTCTTTCGTTTTTTCGAACCAAAGCTGATGCTCTTCCCGGCTGATGACATGGTCCTTGTACATCATTTCACGGATATGCGGCTGGTTGCGCCAATTGAGCACCATCTCCAGGTCGTTTTCGGTCATGGGGCGGAGGCGGAAATCATCAAGACGCAACATGGGCCTGCTCCATGATGGTGTTGACCACGCTCCGGCCGTCGTTTCGCGCCGCGTCGGCCATCAAGACGCCGGCGTTTTCGCCGGTACGGCGCACGATTTCCGGGCGTTCCAGCAGATATTCCAACTGCGCCGCCAATTGCCCGGCAGTCGTCTCATGATGCCAGCCCATATTCCAGAGCGCTTGCCGCCGGGCGGCGGATTCGATCATCTCCCGCTGATTCTCTGCCTGGATGATGACTATCGAGGGCAGCGACAGGAAGCATCTTTCCCATGTCGTGACGCCGCCGCCACCCAAAGCCAGGTCGGCTGAGGCCATCAATTGCGCCACGGTAGGGACCTGGTAATGAACGCGCGCATTCGGCAATTCTTGCGCCTGCGCCTCTATCTCCCCCCGGCGCCGATTGGCTCCACCGATGACGACATCGACGGCAATATCACCACAGCCGGCCAGGCGGATGGCCGCGAGCGCTTTTTCTGTTTCTCCGGTGATATCGCCGCCGCCGAACGAGACGAAGAGGCGATGAATATGACCCGTGCGGGGCGACACCTTCGGCCGGAGGTCATAAAATTCGGGCCGCAGCAGAACATGGCTCAGGCCCAGGAGTTTGTGGCAGTGGGGGGGAATCAGGCGGTCGTATCGGCTGACGGGTTGATCGGTCAGGTTCTGATCCAGCAGGAGATCGCAACCGTGGGGCCGGTCGGCGAGATCATCGATCACCATGATTCGGGCAGCATGCGGGCGCATCAAGCGTTCCCACTGGCGGTCGAGGCCGTAGTGGTCGACAATCAGCCAGTCGAACGGTCCCCGGCCGGAGATAATCGATAAAGTCTGCTTGGCGTCGAGCTCCCAATCAAAAGCAGCGGTATCGCCGGGATGTCGATCATTCGGCAGTAAAGTCGTGTTGTATCCCTGCTCGATGGCCAGACGGCTCATGTTTCCCGGCAGGTCGCGGCAGACAAATACAACCTCGGCTCCGGCCCGACGCAGGCGGTCGGCCAAAGTCAGGCAGCGCATGAGGTGGCCGCCGCCCAGAGCGGTCGAGGAATCTGTTCGAATCGCGATTCTCATGACATTCTTCACCGCTTCAAATCTATGTCGAGTGGGTATAGTTGTCCATCAAAACATTTCGGGGCACATTGCCGGGGGAAAGGGATGCCCCGTGGCTCGGTCCCGGCAGATGTGGATCCGCCGCAGGCGGACCGGGCACTCAATTGACTTATGGGGAAACCTCGAAGATTCACAACGGTCAGAGCAATGCCCTGGCCAGTTCCAGGTCGCCGGGATTGTCGATGTCGATTCCGGCGGACCATTCGATGGGAAAGTAGATATGACCGGGGCCGTAGAATGTTCCGGCTCCATAGAGTTTTTCGACCTCGGCAATCCAGATCGCTCCGGTGGGACAGTACAGGCGGGGAAGGTCTTGCGACCGGGCCTGCCGCTGTTCCGGAAAGAGCGGTTGGGGAGCCTGGTTGTCGTCCAGCGTCACCGCCCACCAGGGATTGGTCCAGCCGAATTCGGAACAGCTTATCTGGAAAGTGGCTTGCTGCTGCCTGAAATTATCGACCGCCTCGATGATATGGCGGCTTTCCCGGAGGGGGCAACTCGGCAATAGCTGAACGACCGTTTGGTAGGTTTCGCCGATATGCGAACGGACCTGACTCAACGCGGCGATAGTGGCCTCCGAGACCGGAGTGAAATCATCGGCTCCCCGGTCGCGCAGGAACGGCACATCGAGACCGTACTCCTCGGCCAACGTCGCGATTTCGGCGTCATCGGTGCTGACCAGAACCCGTTCGAAAAGATCGGATTCCACGGCGGCTTCGATAGTCCAGGCGATAAGCGGGCGGCCGCCGAACTCCACGAGGTTCTTGTGCGGAATCCGTTTCGACCCGCCCCGCGCCGGTATGACGGCGATCATCTCTCGTGTCATCGGATCGTCCAACCTCCGTCGACCACCAGGTTGTGTCCGGTCACCCCCGAGGAAGCCGGGGTGGCCAAAAATTCCACCGGCCCAGGCAGGTCGTTATCGTTTAACATCCGCCCCAGCGGGCAGAATTGCGCATATCGCGCCTTGAACGCTTCGTTCACCCGCCCTTCCACGCCGCCGAACGAGATGGCGTTGACCCGGATATGCCGGTCGGCCAGACGGACGGCCAGTTCTTTGGTCAAATGAATCAACGCCGCCTTGGCGACGCCATAGTGCGCCGGCGACTGCCGGGGGAAGTCATCATACAGTTGCATCGTCGGGACCACCAGGCCATTCATGGAGGACATATTGACGACCGTTTCCAGCTTCGAATCAGGTTGTTCCGCAAGGGTCATGGACAGTTCGTAGGCTGCCACGACATCCAGGGTATACTCCCCCAGCCATCCGGCCCGCGATGGGCGCCCGTTGTCATCGAGTTTCAGATGGTCGAGATTCCGGGCATTGTTGACCAGCGTCTTCGGTTTGAGGCCGTTGTCGTCCAAAAAGGCGGCTATGCGCCGGGAGGCATCTTCCGTTTCCAAATCGACCCGGCAGACATATAGCTGCCCTGATTTCGATGACATCCCCAGGTCTTTGCCAAACCCTTCCGCCGTCAGGTCGCGTCGTGTAGTGATGACCACCGTCCAGTTATTATTCAGAAAATGCCTGGTCAAACAGGCGCCGATGCGGCCTGTTCCGCCGGTAATCAATATCGTTGCCATATCACTCATGGGTCATGCCTGCCTCGATTATGCTTATCACTTTCATCACGAATTCGCGCGAGATCGGCGGGCGGCGTTTTTGGATTCCATCGATAAACGCCTGCAGGGCGGCTTTGAATGCGCCGAAGCTGTCGGCAAACACCAGCCGTTTCAGGCTGCGGTCGCCGATGACGATGATCTCGATCGATCTAGTGTGTGGTCCCAGGGCCGAAAACGATGTTTCTAAATCCGTCTCCCAGGCGACCTCGACCGTCTTCATCCCCGCCGGCGATTGCGATACATGGAAATCGGTTATCGCTCCCTGATCGCCGATGATGTTGAGAACCGGCTCGATGATGTGCGGGGAATATTTCGGCCAGTCTTTCATGGTCGAGCCTTCGATCCGGCCGATGGAACCGAGGCGGGCGCGATCTTCCGGAGTCAGCATCAATTCTTTGGAGAAGGCCAGCGCGGAGCATGTGAATATTTGACCGTCGTATTTTTGACGGAGATAAATCCGATCCGCCTCTTTGCGGGTCAGGGCCAGCGGTTTGTCGATATAGACCGGCAACCCGGCCCGCAAGAACGGCTCGCTCATGGTCAGATGATTTTCGGCGTCATCGCGGGCCAGAAGAATCCCATCCACCTGCCCGATCATGTCTTCGTATCGATCCACCACATTCGGGATGCGGCTGGCGCGGGCGACATGTTCGGAAATCGTCCGCTCCTGTGTCCAGATATGAGTTACCGTTGCCTCGGCGATTGAGTCATCGGGGAACCGCTGTCGTCCGAGATACTCCGGTATGACCGGGAACGGACAGGTGCGCATCGCTTCCGGGTCGTATCCGTTGAAGATCGCCGACCAGGAGTAGGGGTGGCCGTTGCCCTCGCTCAACCCCAGGATTCCCAGTTTCAGTTTTTGTTCGTCGTGTTCCATAGGCTCGGATTCACTATATGTTCGTCCGCAACGGCGTACGCCTCGAATGGGAGTTGCGCTCCGGCGGCGAACGCTTTGATGTTTTCCAGCAACTGCCCGCGGCTGTCAACGCCGACCAGGACACAATTTATCTCAGCGATGCTTTTGACAAAACCAAGCGCCGCCTCCTGCGGCGATATTCCGCCACGCTCCGCGTCCTGCCGCAGACGCGCGAGATACGGCCGGGCCGTCTCGAGATGTTCGGGGACATCCTCCGGGGCCATGAGCAACAACCCCTGCAGAAACGTCGACCGAGTATGGATTTCGATTCCTCGCTTTTTTAACTCGCTCAGATGGCCGTCGCGAACCAATCGCTGGTCAAAGAGATTAACCGGCAGTTGAATCAGATCAATCTGGTACCGGGCGAGAATAGCGTCTATCTGCCCGGCGGTATAGACCGAAACGCCTATCTTTTCCACTTTTCCGGCCGTTTTCAAGGCGATCATCGCATCCATCAACTGTTCCCCGCCGGGCGATAGCAGGTTCTCGGCATTATGAACCAGAAGACCATAGATTCTTTTTTGGCCAAGACGGGCCAGCGATTCCCGAAATGAACGCCTCAGCCGGTCGCCATAGGTCGAGGCTATATTATCGGTCCCGAAGACCGGCGTCTTGGTGACGATTCGGAACCGGTGTTGGCGGGGAAGCGCCTGTCCCAAAACCGTTTCGCTGTCGCCATAGGCAGGGGCCGTGTCGATCACACGCATTCCGTTTTCGTCGGAGGCGGCAAGGATATCGCGGACCTCATCAATGTCGGTTTTCCCCTGTTTATTAGCGATGCCGTAGTCCATGCCGAACTGCGCGGTTCCCAAACCAAGTCGCGACAGGGGGGGCCCGACTTTGGGCGTCGCGGCCGTTGCCTTTGTCTTTTTCGAGAGAGTCTCCATACTCGCCGGAAACCTAAGCGTCATCGAGTCTTGTATCCACAAAAACTTTGCCCGGCAGTCAAAAACGTGGCCTTTTTCGCCGCTGGCCAAAATGGAACCGGGTGCATCTTCGATAACGCGTGAAGGAGGATGCACCCGGCGAGATACATAAACGACTGAGTAGGATATCAACTGCGATACGCTGGCTGGCGCTGACTGACCAGCGCCGCTTCCAGCTCTGAAACCACCCTTTTTATGTCAGAGAAACTTAATTCGGGATACATCGGAAGGCTCAAGGCCCCCGCGTAATACGTTTCAACCTGCGGCAGTTTGCGGCCGTTGTCCGTTTCCAAACCGCGATAATACGGTTGGAGGTGGACCGGGATATAATGAACCTGGGTGCCGATTCCATTGGCTCGCAGGCGGTTCATTACCGCCGCCCGGGAGATTCCCAGGCGTTCGAAGGCGATCGATACCACATAGAGGTGATAGGCATGTTCGATATTGGGCCGAACAGCCAACGGCTGCACCAGGCCATCTGTGAACGTCCGGCTCAGCAGATCCACATAGGCGGCGGCGATTTCGCGTCGGCGGGTCAGCGACTGCCGCAGACGGGTCAATTGTGACGATCCCAACGCCGCCTGAAGGTCGGTCAGCCGGTAGTTGTACCCGAGATCGGTCATCTCATAATACCATGGGTTGGGGATACCATCGGGCGAATGAGCCGCTTCGGGATCGGCGAATTCCTGGCGCCGGATGCCGTGACTGCGGAACAAGCGCAGGCGGTCGGCCAGGTCTTTGTGGTTGGTGACGACGGCTCCGCCCTCGCCCATGGCGATATGTTTGACCGGATGGAAGGAGAAGACGGTCAAGTCGCTGTGAGGATTATTGCCTACGGCGTATCGTTGCCCGTTGTCGTTATAGGCCGCTCCCAGGGCATGGCAGGCGTCATCCACCAGCCAGGCGCCGTGCCGGTTGGCCAGGTCGTAGAGGGTGGGCAGATCGGCCGGTTGTCCGGCAAAGTGCACCGGAATGATGGCCTTGATTTTCTGTTCAGCATCCTGTTCCAACAGGGCGGCGACGGCGGCCGGATCGATCAGGCCGGTGGCCGCGTCGATATCGGCGAAGAGGACGTCGGCGCCCATAAAACAGGCACAGTTGGCGGTCGCGACAAAGGTGTTGGAGGGGACGATGACGGCGTCATCGGGCCCCAGGCCCAAAGTCAACATCGCCAGATGCAGCGCGGCCGTGCCGCTGGAGCAGGCGACCGCTTCGCGGGCGCCGAGATAATCGGCCAGGTTGTCTTCGAAGGCCGGAACCGCCGGACCCTGGGTCAGCCAGTCGGAGCGAAGCACCTCCGTGACGGCGTCGATGTCTTCCTGAGTGATGTGCTGTCGGCTGTAGGGGAGGAAGGTGGAATCGTCCATGACTATTTCACTCCTGTCAGGGTTGGGGTCGATTCGGTGAGGGGCGCGGCAGTCTGCTGTCTCCGGGCCCAACGGTCACCCTCGCTGAGCCAGGCCGGGACCGGCTCGGCGGCATCCTCGGTTCCCCGGATGAGCGTGATTTTGCTCCCGCCGGTATTGGCCGCCGGCGGCGATTTCCACTCGAGAGCGGGGTCGATATGCCGCCGGATCAATTCCCTGATGTCCGGCACCGACAACCAGCGGCTGTTGGTGTCGCTGGCGTAATGGTATCCTTCGGGACACGGGCGGCCGTCGAATTCGGCCGCATAATCATTCACATTCCATAACGGCATGGTCGGGAGGATGACGAAATACTTGGCGAATTCGAGCGTATGCAGCGCATCGGTGGCGGTGATCATCTCTTCGTGGAGCTTTTCCCCGGGACGAATCCCGATAATCTTTTTCTCGCACTCGGGGGCGATCGCCTCGGCCATGTCCATGATCCGATAGCTGGGAATGCGAGGGACGAAAATCTCGCCGCCCCACATGTTGGCCAGGGCGTACATGACCAGTTCGATTCCCTCTTGGAGGGTGATGTTGAAACGGGTCATGCGGGCATCGGTAATCGGCAAGATTCCCTCGCGCCGTTTGTCGAGGAAGAAGGGGACGACGCTGCCGCGGCTGCCCATGACGTTGCCGTAGCGCACCACGGAAAACAAAATGTCGTGTTTTCCCCGGAAATGGTTGGCCGAGACGAAGAACTTATCGGAACAAAGCTTGGTGGCTCCGTAGAGGTTGATCGGCGCGGCGGCCTTATCGGTGGACAACGCGACAACCCGCTGGACGCCTCGGTCGATGGCCGTTTCGATGACGTTTTGGGCGCCGATGATATTGGTCTTGATCGCCTCGAAGGGATTGTATTCGGCGGCCGGAACCTGCTTCAGGGCGGCGGCATGGACGACGACATCGACGTCCTCCATGGCCCGATACAGCCGTTCCTTGTCCCGCACGTCGCCGATGAAATACCGCAGTTGCGGGAATTTATCGCGGGGAAAGGCCTGAGCCATCTCGAATTGTTTCAGTTCATCGCGGGAGTAGATAATGACCCGCCGCACGTCGCCGAAATTTTCCAGCAGGGTGGCGGCGAATTTTCGGCCGAATGAGCCGGTGCCTCCCGTGATGAGAATCGATCTTCCCGACAGCAGCGGGATCAAGCGATGTTTCCATTCCGATATATTCAACATGACCTTGATCTTCCTTCCCGGGTCACAACCGGTCGATGATTAAGATTGAGGTGGCCACACCGGTGAGGACCGAGGCCCCGGCGGTGATGTATTTCAGCCAGTCATGGTCTTTCTTGATTTCCGTGGGGACGACGATGACGTCGCCGAGGTCGGCGCGACGGCCCAGGACGCCGCCGGAGGCATACACCCGGCCGTTGGCTTTCACCAGGCGGGTTTGTCCTTTATCGGCCCGCTTGGAAAACCCACCGGCCTGCTGCAGGTAATAATTGACCGATTTCCCCGGTTCATAAGCTATGGTCCCATTGGCGCATACCTCGCCCATCACGGTGATGCCGCTGGGGGTTTGGGGGATATAAATATAGTCGCCGGTTTGAAGCTTGATATTCCCCTCGGCGCCCTTGGAAGGCAGAAGCTTATCCGTATCGACGATGAGCCGTTCCATGGTCTGCGGTTTCAGGTCCATCGTCTCCACGATCTTATAATTGCCGTTGGAATCGGTGATGAACGGCTGAGCGGTGGCGACGATCGTGTTGATGTCCTGGCGCTCAAGGTCAGTGGTGATGGCTTTTCGGCGGAAGACGATGCCGTTGGGGTAGGCTTTCATCGTGAATCCCCCCGCCCGCGTGAGCAGGTCGTAGAGGGTCTCATCCTTGCCCGTCAACGAATAGGTGCCGGGAAAGGTAATCTCGCCTTCGATCACGACATTCCGATGAAGCTGGTAACCCGGGGTTTTGCGGATGAACAACTGGTCGCTTTCGGCCAGGGGCATATCCAGGCCCTGTGGACGCCGATCCAGCGGCACATTCAAGACCGCGGTAGCGCCGAGACTGTCGATCCGGGCCAACTCGGCCGAGAGCATATACCCGCTTTCGGTCAGGTTGCCGGCCAAAAAGATCAAATCGGAGACGGTCATCCTGTCGTAGAGGGGATACTTGCCCGGCCGTTGCACGAGGCCGTCGATATATACGTATTTTTTCCGCTCCACGTCATCGGTGCTGTACACGTAGAGCGAGTCCAGATTTTCCAATTGTACATTATATGAGGGGTTGCCGGTCAGGGCGCTGTCGAGTTTTACCGCCACGATTTCGACCCGGCCGTCATCATGATGCCGATACAGGTCGGCCCGGTCGCGATAGACGTTCTTGGGGAGCAACTGACCCTTGTCGATAAGGTCGGCCACCCGCATGCCGTCGACCCGTTCGAACGTTCCGGGATGCTTGACTTGTCCGTTGACCCAGACCACGTTCTGACGCATCTGGTAGATGGAAAAGACCGACAGGTCGTCGCCGTCGGCCAAGGACAGGTCCGTCTTGTCGGGCCGGGCAAAGTCCAAATCGACCACTTCGCGGGCGTCATTTTGGGCTATCCGGTCGAGCATCAACCGTCCCAGGTAAGCCTCGGCGGCCGCGCCGCCGGCCAGACCCAACAGGTCGGAAACTTTTTCGCCGCCGACCAGCTCATAGATGCCGGGTCGTTTGACCGACCCGCGCACCGTCGCCTGCGGCCCCGCGAGGGGAACGAAGACGACGTCGCCGGATTGAAGCGGCAGGTCGCATTTCTTGTCGCCATATAACAGGAAGTCGTAAAGATCGACCATCGTGGTCTGAGACTGGCGAATCAGCTTGATGCGGCGGAAAGAACCGTTGGCGGTCGGTCCTCCGGCGGCATAAAGGGCGTTGAACAGCGACGATAAAGACGATATGGCGTATCCGCCGGGTGATTGAACCTCGCCATAAACGAACACTTTGATAGTTCGAATCTTGCCCAGCGTCACCTTTTTCTGATATCCGGTGTACACCTGATTCAAATGGTTGTCCAACCGGCTTTCGAATTCGGACAGGGTCAGGCCCCACGCCGGGATTTCCCCGACTTTGGGGATGAAGACCGTCCCTTGACGGTCGACGGTCAGGTTCCATTCCTGCTGGACCCGTCCCCACAAGCTGATGATCAGGTTATCTCCCGGCCCCAGACGATAATCCTCCGGGATCTGCGCGGTATTGACTTCGCCGACCTGAGGGTTTTCGAAAAGGTCCTGGCCGAAACGGCGGACTTGGGATGCCTGAGGCAGCACCAACTGCGGGTCGGCCATCGCCTTAGCCTTGGTTGGTTGTCCGTCGGCCGGGGAGCTTTTCCCGGCGATCGCATTCATGTCGGGCGCGCTTTCCGGCTCCGGGTCGTACATCTGCGGTGAGGCGTACGAGCCGGAACCGGTCGGCGGCAGAGATTGTTTCTGCCGAATCAGTCGGTTAATCTCCTGATC
>JAQVRW010000400.1 GCA_028700875.1 Candidatus Zixiibacteriota bacterium
GATCACGATCGATTCGATCATGAACGACAGCAGAATGGCGAAGCGCGAAAACCCCAGCGACCGCAAGGTGCCGATCTCGCGCACCCGGTTGGCGACCGAGGCGTACATTGTGATCATCGCCCCGACAATCGCCCCGAGGCTGAAGATGATGCTGACGATCGTGCCGCCGATGCCGATGAACCCCGATAGTGTCCGCGACTGGTTGGCGTAATATTCCTTTTCACGGAACACATCCACGTCCAGGCGGCGGTCGGTTTCCAACCGTGCCTTGAGCGCTTCGAACTGCGTGGTATCGGCCATGCGGAATGTAATCGAGGAATAGATCGGCCGTCGGAAAACATCCGATATCTGCCTGATGTCGCCCCATAGTTCCGAGTCGAACCCCGACCCCTGGGCATCGAAGACGCCGACCACAGTCCATTCACGGGCGCCGAAACGGAGCTTTTCCCCCAGGCCGCATCCGCTGTATCGTTCCGCGGCGGCTTTGCCGGCGATGATTTCCGACCCGGCATCCTGCCACATCCGTCCGGCGATCAGCTTAACCGCCGGGCGCAAAGCCAGCGACATCGGTGCCACTCCGCGCACCACTATGTTGGCCATTTCACCGTTTGAGCGTTTGGGCTGGTTGATCAGTACATAGACTTCATTCGTGTGCAGCGGGGAACCGTCGGCATCGCGGGCGATCTCCGGAGAGGTGCTGACGATCTGGCCCTGGTCGTACATGATGATCGACTGCACTTCCGATTGGGAGGCTTTGCGGATGACGATGGCGTTGTCGTCGGACCCGGTGGAGACAAGAGTCGCCTTGAGACCATGCGACAACATCAACGAGCCGGCGAACACGAACACCACCAGGCTGACGCCCAGAATGGTCATGATCGTGGTGACCTTGTGCTTGAGGATGTTCCGTATCGTATATCCCAGGGGAATCATAAGCCTTCCTTACGCATCGTTTAATCCACCACCCGCAAACCATCGACGATGCGGATGCTCAGCGCCCGCTGGATGGGGAAGATCGCCGCCAGGCATCCGACCACGAAGGCGGCCGCGACGACGATAACATATGTCTCCACGCCGACCTGGTACCCGGGGAAGTAGATGCTCAAGGCCCGTCCGACCAGACGGCTGGCCATCGCCAACAACCCTATCCCGACTACTCCCCCGATGCCGGCGATCGCCAGCGATTCACCCAGAATCAAGCCGATCAAATGGAAATTCCGAAATCCCAACACCCGCAAAAAGGCATTCTCCGAAATTCGTTCCCGTGCGGTCATGACCATGGTGTTGACCAGTACCAGCAGAATCACGCCGATAATCAGGTAGGAGATGACCCGCAGGCCGGCGATCAAGACATCGGCCATCTGGATGAATCCGAGGGCGAATTCCTTTTCCGTCTCGGTCTTCGTCTCGGCCCAGGAATTCTTGAACCGGCTGTCGATGGCCGCGCTGACTTCCGCCGCCTGGTTGGGATCAGTGATCCGTACGCCGAACCACCCTACTTGCCCGGCCCGTCCGGGCATTGTCTCTTTCATCACCTCATCGAGATAATCGAAACGGAACAGGAATGCGGTTTCATCGGTATCCTTGTCCCGGCCGGTATAGATACCGCGAATGGTAAAATTCCAGTTGCCGGGATAGATGGTGCCGATCAGGGGGACATCGTCGCCGACCTTCCATCCGAACCGATCGGCCAGCCTTCGGCCCACGATCGCCCCTTTACGGTCATCCAGAAAGGTCTTCATCTCGTCCGGCTGAACGATGAACTCGGAATACATTTCCATATATGTCGCCGGGTCTACCGCGAAATTGGCGAAAAAGTTTTTGGGATCGATATAGATTCCCCCGAACCAGGCGGCATAAGTCACGCTCTTGACGCCCTCGATTTTTTGGATCTGTTCTTCATACGCCAGGGGCAGGGTGAAGGTGAACGATACTGCGTTCCGCGTCACCAGACGATCGGGGGGAGCGATCCGCGCCCCGGCATACCAGGCGTCGACCAACGTGCGAATCAGGCCGAAGGCCATCACCGCCAGCGCTAATCCGAGAATGGTCAGGAATGTGCGCAGGCGGCGGCGCATTGCGTTCTTGAAGATCAGCTTGAAGATCTTCATCAGTCAAGCTCCCCTTTGTCCAGATGGCGAACGACGCGGGCTTTTTCCGCCGCCCTGGGATCGTGCGTGACCATGATGATCGTCTTCTTGAATTCGGCGTTCAGCCGCGACATGAGTGTCATGATTTCTTCGGCCGATTGCTTGTCCAGATCGCCGGTCGGTTCATCGGCCAGAATCAACGTCGGGTCGGAAACAATCGCCCGGGCGATCGCCACCCGCTGTTCCTGGCCGCCCGACAACTGACGCGGGTAATGTTTCATCCGGTCGGATAACCCGACGATCGACAACGCCGTCTCCACGTGTTGCCGTCGTTCTTTTTTGGATAGATCCGTGAGAAGCAGGGGGAGTTCCACGTTTTCATATGCGGTCAACACCGGCATAAGGTTGTAAAACTTAATCACGAACCCGATATGGCGCGCCCGCCAGCGGGCCAGCTCCCGATCGTTTAACCGGCTCATCTCCTCACCGGCCACGGTCAACGTCCCGGAGGTCGGCTGATCGATTCCGGCCAGAAGGTTCAAAAGAGTCGTCTTGCCCGAACCCGACGGCCCCATCAGGGCTAGAAACTGGCCGTCCGGTATTTCCAGGCTGATATCGTGCAGAACCGGTATCTCCAGTGAATCGCGATAATACGATTTGGAGAGATTGTGGGCGGTGACGATGATTTCGGCCATGAGCAAATCCTTGATATTACTTGTTCGGTAGAGCGATTCTTTGTCCCGCCTCCAAACCGCCGGGAGGAGACAACACGATGGTATCGCCGACGGCGACTCCGGAAATGATTTCGGTGAACGCGCCCAGCTTGCGGCCGATGGTTACCGGAGCGGCCTGTGTCACGCCGCCAGCGACCCGGAACACGACCTGCCGGTTGTCCCGCATGGTCAGTGCCTCATTGGGCACGGCCGGGACCGGCTGTGGTTTGACCGCGGCGGTATCCACCGGCGGCAGGAAGTTCACCCGCGCCGACATCTCCGGCAGGACGCGGCTGTCGATGGCGTCGAAAGCCACCTTGGTCATCACCGT
>JAQVRW010000401.1 GCA_028700875.1 Candidatus Zixiibacteriota bacterium
GCCCATTCCGGATTTTTGAAACAGAGCATGAGATACACCCGTTGGGAATCGTTGGCCGCCCCGATCGAGACGTCAGGTTTGTTCAGCAGGGTGATTGCCGCCTCGGGCCAGTCGGATCGCAGACCATCGATTTTCACCGTCTGCGGCGTCCAGGCGGAGATGATGTCGATATCTTTACCCGCCGCGGGCGATGAACACAGCGCGAGGAGAATGGCGCAGAAGGCGGCGTATCGGGATATTCGTTTGCGGTTATACATATGGTCTCCATTTCGATGACGCTTCAAGATTCTCCTTCCGGCTCTTTGGGCAGCGGTTGCTTGATGCGAAGGAGCGAAATCATCAGGGCGACAACCGCCACGAAGGCGAAGGCGTTAATCACCCAGCGAAAGGCCTGGACAAAAGACTGCGTGGCATCGACGGTCAACTGGTACGTGCTGTAGCGGTGCGCGAAGACGGCCGTGGAAATGGCCACCCCGGCCGTTATGCCGAGGTTGCGGGCGGTCGCCTGCAGGCCGGAGGCGATCCCCATGAATCGTTTGGGTATGGAGGAGAGCATCGCCGAGGAATTGGGGGAGGCGAAAATCGCGGAGCCGGCCCCGACGATGATCAGCCGCCAGACCAAATCCACGGGCCGGGAGTTTTCATTGAGCGTGGCGATCAGAAACGTGCCGATAGTATACACGACCAACCCCACCGTGGTCGGGATTCGATCGCCAATGGCATCCGACAGCCGTCCCGCCCAGGGGGCGATAAGAAACATGCAGACCGGGATGGTCATCAAAATCAAACCGACCTGGGCCGGCGCCTGGTGCAGGACCTCTTCGAGGTAAAACGGAATCATGACCAGTCCGGCGGAACTGCTGATGAAGAGCACGGTCATAGTCGCCAGGGCGATGGTAAAACGGATATTGGCAAAGATCGAGAGTCCGATGAGGGGGGAATCGGTATGGGTTTCCCGCCAGAAGAACAGGGCCAGCGCGGCCAACGCCACGGCCAGAACGCCATAAAGCATCGCGGATGACCAGCCGGGCTGGCTGAGCCGGTTGAAGAAAAGCAACAGGAGAATCAATCCGACTGCCTGGCAGGCGCCGCCAAAATAATCGATCCTGGATTCGGGATGATCCGGGTCGATGAGTTTGAGGTATTTGGCGGCGTAGAAGAAGCCGAAAACCCCGATAGGGAGGTTGATGATGAAAATCCAGCGCCAGCCGACGGTGGAGATCAGAAACCCTCCCAAAGGCGGACCGGTCATCAGACCGGCGCCGATGACGGTACCGAACAGACCGAGGCTTTTCCCCCGTTCGGACGGAGGAAAGCCGCGCGCCACGAGGGCGGGCCCGGCCGACATCATGAAAGCGGCGCCTATGCCCTGGAGAATCCGCGAGGCGATCAATTGAGTGATGGAGAACGATACGGCGCAGGCGGCCGAGCCGAGCGTGAAGAAGGCAAAACCGACCATATAGACGAGGCGGTATCCTTTGCGGGCGGCGATCCGCCCGACCAGAAGCAAAAGCGCGGTGATGGTCAGGGAATACGCCAGGATGACCCAGGCGACGAGATCGACATCGGCCGAAAAGACGCGGGACAGGGTCGGCAGGCTGACATTGACGATGGAGGCGTCCAGGGTGGCGATGAAACCGGCGAGGGCGCTGACCATGAAGAACCTGTACTTGTTGGCGAATATGCGTTGATCCGAGTCCACGGTCCCTCAATGAACGGTTAAAACCAGAATTACGTTGACAAACGTCATATGTAACGATAACCTAAGCCCGATTGCTTGTCAATTTTCATGTGATTTTTTGATTAAACAACGGCCATGTTGATTCGTCATGTTATAGGCGAAAGAGAAAGCGGTCGGGATGTCCGATGAAATAACCCGCCTGGTGACGCTCTTTCAGAAAGGCGACCGGCAGGCTTTTACGGGGCTGGTCAAAGCCTTTCAACGAAAAGTGTACGCGTTGGCCTTCAAGATGCTCCTCAATCATGTTGAGGCCGACGAGGTTGCCCAGGAAACGTTTGTCAGGGTTTACCATCGGATCGGCCAGTTGAAATCGCCCGAGAACTTTGATTCGTTCCTGTACCGCATCGCGACGAATTACGCCATCGACCTCCTGCGCAGACGAAAAGGCCGGATGGTGGCAATGCCCGATGAATCGGAATTACCCGGATCGATCCAACTGGCGATGTCGATGCGAGTGACCGACCCGGAAAAAACACTTGTCGACAAGGAGTTGTTATCGACAATACTTAAGGCAGCCGATGAGCTACCGCCCCGCCAGAGGATGACCTTGATCCTGCATGACGTGGAGGGCCTCTCAAAGGACGAAGTGGCCAAGATTATGGGGTGCCCTGAGGCCACGGTCCGATCTAACCTCCACATCGCGCGCGGCAAGATGAAAAAACGGCTGGGTAAATTGCTCTTTTAAGAAATAAGCAGACGTAAGGAACCAGAAATGACAAGCCGCCATAGTCGGTTTTGGCACGGGGAGTACCTCGATGGCGAAGTCTCCCCGGCGCAAAAAGCCGAGATCGAACAGCATGTTCAGGTCTGCCCGGAATGCCGGGCCGACCTGGAACAGACCAAGCGCCTTCGCGCCCTTCTGGGGCGGATCGAAGCCCCGGACCCGGGGTCCGCGTATTTTGACGCCCTGGAGGAAAGAATCACGGCGCAAATAGGGTCTCAGACCGAGGCCGATGATTTCCCTATGTCCGTCCGGCCCGTCAATCGTGGCGGGGAAATCCTTAAGACACTGATTGGACTGGCGGCCGTGATAACGCTGCTGTTTTCGTCGTTCTACCTGTCGAGTCTCAGGCAGGAGAAGGAACAGCAGCGGTGGGCGGAGAAGGCGGCCCTGGGCAGGTACGTCCATGTCGATTCGACGGGAATTTCCGCGATGCCGGCCGAACCTCAGACCGGCATCAATTCGGTGGGTTCCCCCTCTCCGATCAAGAATCAGGAGGATTCCGTCGACGGGTCCGGAGAATAGAGGATCGGGAAGATCCTCTCTGTAAGAGAAGCAGGACTACTAAGGAGCGCGCATGAAAATGTCCATACCCCTCACCGCCGGACGGTGGTCCGGCGCGGTTTTGGTGTTTTTCCTGACCAGCTGGCTGGCATCGTGCAGCCAACCT
>JAQVRW010000047.1 GCA_028700875.1 Candidatus Zixiibacteriota bacterium
GTCGAGACAGACGAAAACCGCGTCGTCGCCGGAGTACCGGTCGCGCTGGCTCATGGTCGCCCGGATCTGGTCGGGATGATCGTCATAGCAGACGAAGCCGACATAAAGCTTCTCGGCGTCATAGGTTACCAGGACGTCGGTTTGCACCTCCGGTTTCGTGTTGTTGCCCGGTTGAGTCTCGGCGAAATTGTCAAACCGGGCGGCGTTCTTCCACCCGGGATCATCCAGAACGCCGTTGATGCTTATGTTACCTGTAGTCTTGCCGACCGTGATCGCCGGCTTGACTTGTGCCTGGAATGGTTCCGAGGCGATGGCGGTCGCGCTCAGAACGAGTAAAATCGTGAGGGTGGCGGTGAGGAACCAAAGAGGTCGTCTTGAGACAACAAGTTCCATGACCAGAATCCTTTGCATCTGGTGACCGCGGGTCATCGCCGACCCGCACCACAATAGAGATTGTTGATGTATGATGAGTCGCCGCCCCTCCACCCGGATACAGCGACTCCCCACGGACCCCACAAGGGTTTGCCGTTTTCTGTTATGGGTACGAGATGTGTAACAATATGTTTCAGGATTTTGTGGGCCGGATGAGGGCCATCTTGCAGTTGGAACAGAAATTCCAGCGTCACTTCTTGCGAAACGATGGGTTTTCCGGCTGTAAACCGATCATCAACCGAGCGGCAAAAAGGCGTTGATGTTTTCATAAATTCGCAGTAGATTAGGCTTGGTACCGAAAAACAATATCCGATTGAAGGCAGTAGGTGAGCTGCTGCTAGAAATATTTTGAAAGCAATGACTGAAAACCAATTAAACGAGATGAAGGAGGGCCGCAGTGAGTAATAGCCGGATTCAACTTTCCCTCAAGGACCGCCTTTTCCTTTCAAATCAGTATCGCATCCTTGAGGCAATTTGCCCTGACGAAGCCTTTAACTTCAAGCGATTGCGCACCATTGTGGAAAATGGATATGAATTACACTACGACGCTCTGAACTCCATGATATCTGAAAGCAGGCTCACGGTTGAGGATTGTCAGGAAATAATGGATATACTAGATATGTACCGATCCCTTAAATTTTGTTTCGATAAGCTCAAAGATAAGGAAGGTGTCTCAGAAGAGGACATTCGGTTTCAAGGTTTCGACGCGAACGAGGAAACAAACCGGTTTTTCTACACCCGTTTCTTGGTCCTTCAAGAGCGGCGTTGGCAAGAGATTTTGGAGGGGCGACCTGGACTTGAGCTCAACAGTCACCGCCCTATCATTGAGTTGTATCAAAGGATGTTAGCAGAGTGGAATAAAATAGGTAAAAGGTTCGACCTCTCCCTTCAAGATATCAGGCAGATTCTTGCCGAACGAATTCATCCGGATAACCGCAAATGATAGATATTCTTTATATCTTTGGGGCAATGGCGTCGATTCTCGGCGCGATTTACGCTTGGCGTCAAGCAACAAATGCCAAAGCATATGCTGAAAAGGCAAAGAAGCAATTTGCTGGACATCTTCGCACTTCAGAACTTTCCCGTCTAAAGACGAAGTGGGATTCAGTCTATGAAGCGCTGGCCATTTTCGGCCCCGGGGCACAACCGACCGCCTTGCGTGGAAGAAACACCGCCGAAGCCGGCAGAAAGGTACAAGATTATTTGGCAGAAGTACGGAGATCCGGCCTTGGGACAAACGTAGACATCGTTACTCGTCTGGTGGGTTTGGATCAATTGCTTGATCAGTTTTCGCGTTCGCGAGGTGCAGACGAAATGAAAACGCAAGGAGCAATATTGTTAAATGAAACTCAATATCTTGATGCGGCGGTATGCACCGCTTTAAGTAAGGAACAGGAGGCCGTGGAACTTTCATGAAGTCACTGGCCGGGCACCTCTAATTAGATCAATGGGTGACCCGCGGCTTTACCCTTGGGGTATGGGCATCGGCATTTGAAGCATTGTATCGCGGGTGAAACATGGTTCTACTATGCATTATGATAACCGCGGGCGATGAACCAACCCATAATGAGGCGGGCCACCGAACCTATGACTCTCCAATTATCTCATGGATTGCTGAAAACCTCTTGACACTAGCGTTGAAAAAGGGTATGTTATTCATATCTAATGGCAAAATATTGCGACATATGCGGAAAGACGCTATCCTTCGGCGATTCCTTTTACTCTGAGGGAAAGCACGTTTGCCGGGATTGCCAAAGGGCTGACTGCAAAAACGCAGGCGACGCACATGCGGAATCCGCCGCGCACAAGAGTGATGGAGAACTTTCTGCTTATTCATTTAATGGAATAGGGACTACATACTACGGGCACAAATCCGTTACGATAGCTTCTATGAGCGGAAAAATGATGACAATGTGGGTTACCTTTCTTTGGGTTCCCATAATCCCGGTTTTATCAATAATTGTATGGAAAGAGGCACCTGGCCCCGGGTGGTATGCGGTGGTTGCATGGAAAAGCTCGAAGGATTTCATAGCATCACGGATAAGTTTGTGTTGGCCTCACATTTTGAATGTATATATTGGCTGGTCTATAGTGATTTCATTATTATTATTGTTGACAATTACTTCAGCACGCGGAATATCCTATATTCCAATTTTGGAATTACTCCCTCTTTTATGTATAGTTGCCCCCATCATTTATATCTCCAAGTTTTGGCGACTTGACAAGAGGGTTGATATCTTTGCCATCCTGAGTATATGTCTTGCGGTCGTGAATCTGTCGATTCTCATATATTATTCTCTTTAGTACACCGGCTGGACTCCTTAGGCTCGCGGAAAAACAGCCGATAATGTGCTACTCCCAAACTTGTATTCCTGGTGGCCCACGGCTTCAGCCGTGGGGTATGGTGATCGGCATTCTCGCTACGGCATCATCACCTTCGCATGCCCCAGCATCGCCCCGACGATATCGCGCATGTCCGTCGCCGTGCCCACCACCAGCTTGTCCCGCCGTTTGTAATAATCCAGGCAGGTCGTGCACGAGGCCACCGAGGCGCCCCGTTCCACGAACTGCTTGAGCAGATCCTCGACTGGCGAACCTTCCGTGGACAGGAATATCCCGCTGTTGACGCATATGATTCTGGCCGGGACCGTCCCGGATTCCAGCAGAACGGTCAGAAACGACTTGATCAGCCGCTCGCCCAGATCCGGCTCACCATCGCCCAACCAGGCCGATTTCAGCAACAACAGCATGTCTTTGTCCAAACCCACGGTGACACTCCTTACGGTGACCAAACGACGTTTGAATTTCCGCCAAATAACGTCTCCGCCGGGCCGGGGTCAAGCATCTTCTCCGGTTTTTTGCCCCGGCCGGGCGGCGATCCCGATACAACCCGCAAAAAGCCAGAACTTTTTGACCGATTTTTCGTCTCTCATGGTATCCGTGCAAACCGGCATGAGTGCCTGTTTGCCTTCGCCGTCGCAGAGGTGATGGAACTGTACATGAGCGTATCAACGAGGAGAGATGATGAAACGATTTACTATGCGCTTGATCGCCTGCCTGGCGGTTTTGGCATTCGCCGCCGGGATGGCGGCTGCCGGCGATCTGCCCGAACTGAAATATGAAAAGTACGAGCTTCCCAACGGATTGGATGTCATCCTCCACGAGGATCACTCCATCCCGATGGTGTCGGTGAACGTCTGGTACCACGTGGGCTCCAAAAACGAGAAACCGGGCAAAACCGGGTTCGCCCACGTGTTCGAACATATGATGTTCGAAGGCTCCCAGCATCACAATATGCCATTCGACGACGGCATCGTCAAATTCGGCGGCGTCGACAACGGCTCCACCACCGAGGATCGCACCAACTACTGGGAGGACATGCCCAGCAACTGCCTGGAGAAGGCGCTGTGGCTGGAGGCCGACCGGATGGGATACCTTCTGGGGGCCCTCGATTCGACACGCCTGGCCAATCAAAAAGACGTGGTCAAAAACGAACGCCGCCAGAGAGTGGACAACCAACCTTACCGTCGGGTGGATGAACTCAGTCGAACCCTGCTCTATCCCCGCAACCATCCCTACTCCTGGCCGGTGATCGGCAGCATGGCCGATCTGTCCGCGGCCACGGTGGAGGATGTCTCCGACTTCTTCCGCACCTACTATGCCCCCAACAACGCCTCGCTCTGTATCGCCGGCGATTTCGATCCGGCCCAAACGAAGGCGTGGGTGGAGAAATATTTCGGCACCATTCCCCCCGGCCCGACCATCGACCGGCTGACCTCGTGGGTGCCGGCTCTGACCGACGTCCGGCGGGCCAAACTCGAGGACAACGTCAGCCTGCCGCGCCTATATATAAGCTGGCAAACTCCGGCTAACTATGCCCCCGGCGACGCCGAACTCGATCTCCTGGCCAGCGTGTTGACGGGCGGCAAATCGGCCCACCTGTACAAGGAACTGGTGTATGACAAGCAGATCGCCCAGGATGTCGCCGCCTACCAATACTCGCGGGAACTCAGCAGCACGTTCAACATCATCGTGACCGCCAAGAAGGGGCAGTCGCTGGATGCGCTCGAACAGGACGTGGATCGGATCATGCAGGATATCGCGACCAAGGGAGTCACGGCCGAGGAACTGGCCCTGGCCAAAACCGGCTGGGAAACCGGGTTCGTGCGCGGACTCCAGCAGGTCGGCAATTTCGGCGGACGGGCCGATCGGCTGAACGCCTATAACACGTATTTGGGCGATCCCGGCAAGCTTCTCTGGGATCGTGACCGGTACACCAATGCCACGGCCGAAGGGATTCGTCAATGCGCTAATCAGTATCTCAAACCCGATGGCCGGGTGATCATACAGGTATATCCGAAGGGCGAATTGGCCGCCGAGGGCGACACCGCCGCCATGGCGGCCGAACCGCCGCCCGCCAAGGACCCGTCGTTTACGCCCCCGACCATTCAGAAAGGGACGCTGGCCAATGGCATGAAAATCATGCTGGTCGAAAAGCATGACCTGCCCCTGGTCCAGGTGGACCTCCAGATCGGCGCCGGCTGGACCGCCGATTCGCCGGATCGTTTCGGCGTCAGCGCCATGACCGCCGATCTTCTGACCGAAGGCACCAAGACGATGGACGCCATAAAAATTTCCGACGAGGCTCAGCGGTTGGGCGCCCAACTAGGGACATACAGCGGATATGACATCGCCACCGCCAGCATTAACTCTCTCAAGAAGAATCTCGATCCGGCCCTGAAGCTTTTGGCCGACATTGTCCTGACCCCGACATTTCCGCAGGCCGAACTCGATCGCACCAAAGAGAACAAGCTCGGCCAGATACGCCAGGAAACCAAACAGGCCATGGCCATGGCCCGCAAGGTCTATGTGCGCGAACTGTACGGGGCCGATCATCCCTATGGCCAGCCGGGGTCCGGCAACGGCACCCCTAAGAGCCTGGCCGCCCTCACCCGCGACGAACTGGTCAAATTCTACAACGCCTGGTATCTGCCCAACAACACGACTGCGATCGTCGTCGGGGATATCACTATGGATGAAGCCAAGGCGAAACTCGATAAGGCGTTCGGGGGATGGAAAGCAGGCACTATCCCCGCGGTCGCGCTGAAACAACCCAAGCCGCTGAACAAAACAACTGTCTGTATCGTGGATAAACCCGGCGCGGCCCAAAGCGCCATCGTCATCGGCAACATGGTCATGCCGACCGCGGCGCCCGATTATCTGCCGACCGATGTCGCCGTGCAGGTGCTGGGCGGCGGCGGCGCCGACCGGTTGTATCTGAATCTGCGCCAGGACAAGGGATACACCTATGGCGCCTATTCCAGCCTCTCCTACCGCAAGGGACCGGCGGCGCTCAGTTGTGCGGCGCAGGTGCAGACCGAATTCACCAAGGAATCGCTCGTGGAATTCCTGAAAGAACTGCGCGGCATCACCGGCGACCGTCCCATCACGAACGATGAACTGGCCAAGAACAAGGACAACATCATCAAGAGTTACCCGCAGAATTTCCAGAACTTCCCCGGCATCGCCGGCCAGCTGGGTACGATCGTGAGTCTGGGACTGCCGGAAAATTACTGGAGCGCCTATGTCGACGGCGTGCGCAACGTGACGGTCGATCAGGCCATGAAGATGGCCAGGCAGTATATCCATCCCGATGCGCTTTTGATCGTGGTGGTGGGGGATCGTCAGAAGATCGAGCCGAAGATTCGCGAGTTGAATCTGGGCGAGATCGTCTTCCCCCCGATCGACGACATATGATCTGGCGGTTGATCTGATGGAATTGGACTGTTGCGACAGGTCATGATTCTCCGAAGGAGGATTTAACTGTTACGGCAGGTCTTGATTCCGACGCAGTCGGAATTGTGACCTGCCGTCCGATTGATCTTTTGAATGGGTGGCGCCCTCAAGCTTTTGGCTTGAGGGTGTCTGAAAGATGCATCGAGTGTACGAACGTTGCGGCAGGCCCTGATTCGGCGAAGGTCCGCCGCAGGCGGATGACCTGCCGCCAAATTGATCTAATGGACGGGTGGCGCCCCCAAGCTTTTGGCTTGAGGGTGTCTGCGAAGTGCATCGAGCGTATGAACGTTACGGCAGGTCTTGTCCGCCGAAGGTCCGCCGCAGGCAGATGACCTGCCGCCGAATTGATCTAATGGATGGGTGGCACCCCCAAGCTTTTGGCTTGAGGGTGTCTGTGAAGTGCATCGAGCGTATGAACGTTGCGGCAGGTTTTGATTCGCCGAAGGTCCGCCGGAGGCGGATGACCTGCCGCTTCATCGCCCTTACAAAGCTTCTCTCGGCATCACACCCAAAGGCGGCCCGACCCAGCTCTCCGGGCCGCCTTTATTATTATTCGTGCACGGTAGCGGGAACCCACGTCGCCTCCGATGGGATGTACCGCCGGTCGTGGATTCGTGGGCGGCGGGTGGCCCGGACGTTCGTCCGGGTCTCATAGAATCGTAAATTGGCCACATTCGCAGCCTGTTTCTCGCAAAATCAACACTAGTTTGATGGTGATTACGATTGCGTCCGCTTTAGTAGATGAAACCATCAGGTTCTATACGTGTGCGTATCGAACGCGGCCAGAAGCCGGCTCTAAGGCTTGCTTTTAAAGGTGGGGGAGGCCAAAAAAAGAGTATTACTTTGCATTACCAAATGACCAAAAACATTGAAAATAGCAAAGCGAAACCATTTCCCGGCAATCCCTTTCGCCCCATGTGCTTGCGGCGAAAAATTGCCCCATTTCGCGCGCAAATCAGTAGAAGAATGCCATCGATTTGGATTTCACTCTGCGCGGTCAGGAATCCTTTCCTGACCGTAGACCAAACAGATGGCGTCGGGAACGGACTTCCGACTCCGCACGAGATCCTGTTCTGTGCGCGGTCCGCCTGCGGCGGATCCTCGTCTGCCCGTAACGCTGGGGCAGACCGGGAGGTCCGCCGCCCACAAAACACCAAAAATAACACGGCAAACCCATCTCCCCGCAACTACAACGCCGCCATGCCGATACGACGAAAAATCACCGTTTTTCGCCCTCGAATCAGTAGAGGAATGCCATCGATTCGCGTTCTATCGCATCCGGAATCAGCCATTACGGCCACTGCCATATCCTATTACCGGCACCTTTCTCCTCCTGGGAGAGGGGCCGGGGGTGAGGGCGATAGAGAATGCGGCCAAATGACCAAAAACATCAAAAATAGCAAGTCGAAACCATTTCCCGGCAACCGCATGCCATCCATGCTTATCCAGCGAAAAATCGCGTCGTTTCGTCCGCAAATCAGTAGAAGAATGCTAGCGATTCGGCAGGCAAGCCGCGATCAGAGATCGCGGTCACGCGTCTTTATGGTGTATCGATGCTTATTTGATCAGCGCTTCATACTTCGGGTCGCCGCGAAGGCCCGTCAGGTCGTTGTCGGCGGCGGCCTGTTTCTTGAGCAGCGGGTTAAGACCCAGCGCCTTTTCCAACGCCTCCAGCGCCCCAGCCTTCTCTCCGGCGGCGAGACGGATCACCGTCAGATCATACAGCACTTCCGCATTCGATGGCGCCAGTCTCCCTGCCCGCTCCATGATCGGCAACGCCTCGGCGAATTTCTTCTCGGTGAACAGCGTCCAGGCTTCGTTCCAACTGTAGTTGACCTGGGCCAGATCCAACAGCCGCCCCAGTTCCTTGAATGGATCGACCGCATCATCGACCCGGATATCAATCGCCCGGTCGGTGTACCCGCCGTATCCCGCCCCCTGCCTGACCACCAGCAGCGCCGCCGACTGCCGTCCGCGCGAATCTCCCCCGGCGGCGTCGCCGGCCATCAGGGCGGCGTACAAACGCGATGCCAACGTGCCGTCGGTTTGCAGGAAAGTTTTTTCCATGGTGTCCACCACCGCCTCGCCGGTCAGGATATTCCCCTGGATGGCGTAGTTGGGGCCGCTGCGCCCCCCCGCCCAGTTCAGGCATTCCTTGCCGGTATAGGTCACCGACCGGCCGTCGGCCGCGACGATCCCCACCTGGCGTTGTTGCGGACGATCATCGTCCTTGAGAAGCTCATCCAGCGCCGCCTGAGGGGTCATTCCTTTTTCCAGAAACTCCAGTCCGCGCCAACCGAACGAGGTGTTGGCGTACGATTGCGTCGCCACCGCCCCGACATTGGCTTTGGCCCAGGGCACGACCGTCCCCACCGCGAAGAAACGCGAGGCCACGGCCACCCCCAACTCGCCGGTCGAAGGGTCGCGGGCGACGATCGAAAAGGTGCTGATCGGTTGATATGCAGCCGCGCGGTCATCCCCGGCGACAAGTACGCCCACACAGATCACCATTGCCGCCAGCGCCAGCAGGCCAATGACGATCCGGTGGGTCATGCGCACATTAAAGGATCGATACTTATCCATGTCCGCCTCCTGCCTATAACACTATATGCACTATCCGGCGAGGAAAACCAATCCACTGGCCGGACGATTGACCGGAGGGTCCATCCATCTGATATACGAAGCGGCCCGGCAATTGCTTGGTGTGGCCTACTTCGCGCCGAGTCTTGTCAGCACCTGAACGGCGTTCGTATTATCGGGATTCAATTCCAACGACTTCCTATAGTTCGTGATCGCCAGCGCCGTGTCCCCTTTGGCCAACAATGCCTCGCCGTAGCTGTCGTATACGTTGAAAGAATTGGGATAGGCGCCGGTGTTCAAGAGGAATATGGCGACCGCGTCATCGATCATGTTTCGCGCCAGAAGCTGATACCCGAGGGCGTTCAGCCCATTCTCGCCGAAATCGAAATCATCGGGCCGATCCCGTTTCAATTGATGATATTGTTCCACCGCCGCAGCCGTTCCCCTGGCGACGATCGTCTCGGTCATGGGGGCGGCTATTTGAGGTTTGGCCTTGCCGGTCGGCGACGACAACTCCTGATAGAGGATGTCGGTCCAGTAGTCGATTTTCGTGGTAATCCAGGGGCCGTCCCACGACTCCCAGGTGCCCAGCAGTTTGTCCGCCTTCATCTGATCGACGGTTTTACCGGCGGCGATGGCCTGACGGACCAGGTCGGACATTTTCACCAACTCCGCATGATATTTCACCAGATCATCGCGGGAGTACACCCGACCGTGACCGGCGACATATTGGACGCCGGGGGAATAAGCATCGATAAGCAACTGCACGTTCCTTATATAGCTGACGGTCGAACCTTGCAACGGCAAATCGACAAACGGGATATGATCGGGGAAGATCAAATCCCCTATGCAGACTATACCGGAATTGACGAAATGAACGACCACGTCGCCGCCGGTGTGGGCATTGGGAACGTGGTACACCCGCACCTCTTCGCCGTTGAAATTGATGGTCAGACTGTCGTCGAACAGCACCGTCGGGGAATTATCGTTCCGCAACGCCGGCAGGGCGAAATAGCCCCCGCTGAGATTGTCCCCGGCGTATCGCTGGGCGATGATGATCGCCTCATCTTTGAAGACATGATTGCCCCAGGCATGGTCCCCGTGGCTGTGGGTGTTGATCACCAGCCGGATGCGGCCGTCGTGCAGCTCGCGGAGTGTATCGGCAAGCGCGGGCGCCGTCCCGGCCATGCCGGCATCGACCAGCAGGATACCATCCGGCCCGACCGACGCAATCTGGTTGGTCTCGAACTCGCCCGCGCAGGTGGTCCTGTAAATATGGTCGGCCAGTTTGGTAACGGTGACTTTGATGGATGTGTCCGATGGGGCAGCCATCTGCCCGAATGCTATTCCCGCGCCGCAGATAATGGTCGCGGTCAGCAGTATTATCTTTTTCATGATCTCATCCTCCTGTTCAATCGACTCGCCCGCCCTGACGAGCGGGCCACCCGCCGCATCCCCTTTCGTCGAAGGACGCCGAAATGATAAAGTATGTCAAGCGACAAAACACCGGGGTGGCCGGGCACCCGAAAAAACGGACAAGAAACTCTCGCGCGTTCCGAATAGTGGGCATGCAAGCGAGGATGGAAAGGATATTATTTGCGGAAGCGCGCGGGGCCGATTCCGCAACTGGCTATTAGGCTGTAAGTTGCGCGTCGCGGTTTTTCTTTGGCCTATTCTACGATAATATATCGTACTATTGCCATATAAGGAATATATTTCGCCGGCGGTGGCATTTGTGGAAGTGATTGGCATGCGACGGAGGCGCAAAAAAAGTGGGCTGAATATTACGATTGTGGAAAAAATTGTTTACTTCCGGATAGGAATCGTATATAATACAAACCTATGATAACTGGGTTTAGCAGGGTTATGCTATTCGCAGGGGGGCTTTTCCCATCTCATCGTGCCGGACGCCGCATCGGGAAAACCTTACCGGTGGGTATCGAGTGTCGGCCGAGGGACTTTTCCGTCACCACTAATCCCCAAACGGAGGAGTTGCCGTGATTAACAATCGTACCGAGTATGCCATTCGGGCGCTGTGGCAGTTGTCGGAAGCCAAGGATTACTTCTCGACTTCCGAAGCGATCGCCCATGCCCAAGACATCCCGGGCAAGTTTCTACCTCAGATTCTGTCGGATCTTTCACGCGCCGGTTTGGTGCGTTCGGTCCGCGGTTACGGCGGCGGCGTAAGGCTGTCCCGCCCGCCGGAGAAAATCAAGTTACTGGAAATCCTGGAGGCGATTCAGGGAACGGTTTTTCTCTACGACTGTATCAAGGGACCGATCGATTGCCAACACGAACCCGACTGCAAGTTGCAGAAGGTGTACAAGAAGGCACAGGATGCGATGAAGGCGGAGTTTGCCAAAATCGCGCTGTCGGATCTGAAGTCGAAGAAGAAAAAATAGTCGTTCTTCAGCAATAGACTAGGCCGGGAAACCGAGTGGGTGAAGGTTGTCCACTGTGGTTTCCCGGCGTCTAATGTCACGCTCAATATAGAGTTATATCGTCAAGAGCTACTCGACAGATTGCCGTCAGCAGGATGGTTGTATCATCGGATGAAGGTAAATGTCTCAATTTTAGGTCAATCACTTTCCAAAACGCCCCCAGACAGCGCGAGAGGGTCGTGCTTAGGACAGCCGCGGTATCTTTATGTGGAACTTGGGATTAATAAATAATAAAATATATTTCGTTTTTGCGAGGCCGATCATAGACCGGTTTTGACAAAGAATTTCATTCTTTAACCGCCGAAAAACGATGCAATTACGCACGGCGGGAAATTATTTTCCATCCACCCCCTTGACACGCACCTGGCGGTCGGATATTTTAATCATGAAACTCAATGTAAGATAACGTGTTAAGAAGATGTTGATAACTATCCGTCGACGATTCGGACTTTAACGGGCACAACGACTTTGGGATTTTCAACTTCGTAGGGAGAAAATGTTGACAAGTCTGAATCTTGAGATGTTGGTCTTACATAAACCGTTGTAAGTCATGCGGAAGTGCGGGGCAAATTATCAACAACCACTGTGGAAAACGTTGTGGTCAAGGGGTAAAAGCTTATGTCGAGTGTCCAAGACCATCGGAAGGTCTGGGAAGACTGTCTGCTTTACATCTCTCATCGAATCAAGAAACAGTCCTACGCCACCTGGTTACGGCATACCCACGGAACTACCGATGGCAACGGGGGGATACAAATCGTTGTCCCTAATCGTTTTGTCGCCGAATGGATCGAGGAGCATTATTCGATTTTGATTGCCGAGGCGCTGGTTCAGACCTGCGGGCAGGCGACATCTTACAGCTTTTTGGTGAACCAGGATGAACAGCCGCAGACGGAGTTGGAACTGCCTCATCAGGGTCATGCGATCCGCGAGGCGGAAAAGCCGCCGACCCCGGTACGTCTTCAATCCGGGATGCTGAATGAGCGGTATACGTTCGACAACCTGGTGGTCGGGAATTTCAACGAGTTCCCGTATGCCGCGGCCCAGGCGGTGGCCGAGGCGCCCGGCCTGACCAAGTACAACCCGCTGTATATTTACGGTGGGGTAGGACTGGGCAAGACCCACCTGATCCAGGGGATCGGCTGTTACATCCTGAGAAACCAACCGTCCAAGCGGGTAATCTACGCCACCTCGGAGAAGTTCACCTCCGACTTCATCAACTCCATCTCCAGCAACACCATCACGGATTTCATCAACCTGTATCGCAGTGTCGATATTCTTCTCATCTAAGATTGCCAGTTTTTTGCCGGCGAGGAATCAA
>JAQVRW010000402.1 GCA_028700875.1 Candidatus Zixiibacteriota bacterium
CGTGTTGATCGGGGCGTTCATGCTGGGGTTGGCCGTGGGGACATACCATGCCTATGGCGTCGGCCGTCGCCCGGTGGAATATATGGCTTTGGGACTTATGTCCACGGCGTTACTTTTGTTTATTGCCGCGTACCGAACACCCCTGCATGGCTGGCTCATCGTCTTCCATTCGCTGTTTCTGTTCACCATGGGCCTGGCCACCGGGACATTGTTTGTGGGCGCCACCAACCGTTATTATCCCTGGAATGTTTATCGCGATGACAATGTCAACCGTGGCGCGGGGTATGGCTGGGAACTGGTCGGTTCTGGCTTAGGCGCGCTGGTGACCACAACGCTCTTGCTTCCGACAATCGGCCTGGCGTGGCTTTTGTGGTCGTTGGTGATATTGGTTGTTCTGGCCCTGGCGGGGACGATTGTGTCATCGATGCCAACGCGGCATCAATGACTTGTAGGTCAGGCCGCTTGGGGCCTGACATTGGACAAAATTGTCAGGCGCCAAGGCGCCTGACCTACAAAACGATCATCACCTGCGTTTGATGCCCCGGCGCTGCAATAGAATCTGGTTGTCGGGAGCGCGGGTTTCGCCGACCGAAGTCACATAAATCGCTGGACGATCCACCACAGGACAAGCATACTCGCAGGCGCCGCATCCGGTGCATTGATCGGGATCGATAAACGGCCGCTTGACCATCACGGTCTTCTGGTCGCGTCCCGTCGCCGGCTCTTCGTTGAGATACACCGCCTTGGGCGACACCGGGCACCATTCCTCGCAGACGATACATGTTTTGCCCATCGCCCACGGCAGGCACCGCCCCCGGTCGATAAAGGCTGTCCCGATCCGCACCGGGGGATTGTCCTCATCGCCGATCTTCTGATCGACAGTCAATTCCAGGATCGCGCCGGTGGGGCAAACCTGCGTACACAATGTGCAAGATGGTTCACAATATCCGATTCGCGGAATCAGCACCGGCGTCCACACTCCCTCCAAGCCTGATTCCATCAGCGTCGGATGAAGGGCATTATTGGGACAGACCCGCATGCATTGGCCGCAACGGATACACTTGGCCAGAAAACCATCTTCGGCCACCGAGCCGGGGGGACGAATCAGCCGCGAATCGGCGTTGACCTTGAACGCATCGCCGGAACGAAACAGCGGATAGAGCGCGATTCCTCCCGCCAATAACGCCAGCACTTTGCGGCGGGTGATATCGACCTTGGGTGTCAGGGAAGGATTAGTCTTGGTGTCGGGCTGGTCGGGGAAGAAGCAGAACGACAGCGATTTTTCGGGACACGATGCCTGGCAATTGAGACAGAGATGGCATTCCGTCTGACGCCAACGGTCGCCTATCTCGGGATTGTCGGCGCCCTGACAATGAACGAGGCATTTCTGGCAATGCGTACAGGTGGCCTCGTCCTTTTTCAATCCAAACAAGGAGTAGCGCGAGAATATCCCCAGCATTGCCCCCAACGGGCAGATTCCTCGGCACCAGAAACGGGTGAAGATGCGGTTGAGAATCAACACGATGGCAAACAACAGGGCCAGACTGGCGATGGCATGGAAATAAACCGGCCGGTAATTGAGGAAAACCGGCGTGATGAAATCATACACCGCCTGGGCGGCGTTCCCCAATGGCGGCCAGCCGATCCCCTTGAACCATCCGACCACCCCCAGCGCGGCGGTATGGATGGTTGGCAGGACGACCGTGCCTATCGACCGGGCCAGAAACGGCAACGGGTCCAGCAGGCCGATCTGAAGCGTCCCCATCAGGGCGGCGGCGACGAACGCCAGCAGGATATAATATTTGATGCGCTGATACTTCTTGTACCGGTTGGAGTCAATCTTCCCCTTGCCCTTGCGTTTGAGACGTTCCGAGGGAATCTCCGATATCCAATGATTGAGCGACCCCAAGGGGCATACCCAACCGCAGAAAAACCGTCCGATGAAAATGGTCGGGATTAAAATCACCAGCGACCAGAGCAACCCCTTGTAGACCGTCCCCGATGACAACAGCGTGCCCAAAGCCGTCAGCGGGTCGAATTGCAATGCGATCGACACCGGATAGGGAAGACGGATATCGACCTTATCGGCGGGGTTGAAATGAGGTTGAAAATTCGTCTTGAGGATCAACCAGAAGAAGATCAGAAAGAACACCGCCTGCGATATGCGCCGCAGGTTTCTGACCGCCTTGATCGTCATGCGGCTATCTCTTTATATCCGGCGTTGCGGTAGTTGATTTCGCCCAGGCCGCTTTGCCCGGCCAGCAAAACATGGCCCACCTGGGCGCCTTCTAAGCCCAAAAATTCCATGGCGCGGGAGTCGGCCGCGACCTGATCGGTGGCGCAAATGACGCTGTCCTCGATGACGACGTCATCCAGCGATCCGCCGGTGGGGCCGTTGCGCAGCATCACCCGAGTGGCATCGACCACGGTCAGAGTCGGGGCGAAGAATCTGGCCAGATCGACAATCGACTGGTCGATCTGCTGGTGAAGCTGATGACGCGGTCCGCCCAGGACGCCATAGAGGTTTTTCATCGCCGCCGTCCCCCCCGACAGCGAATGATGCTTGGCGATCGGCATGTTGATCAATCGGTCGGTCTGGATAAAATGCTTTAGCACCGGCCAGGTGGTCAGGAGTTTCCCTCTGAGGTCGATCTGGACATAATCCTCGTCGCGGGGAAGGATGACTCTGGCGCCGGCTTTTTCGGCGGCTTCGCGGATACCAGACCGAAGATAACAGCGGGGCGCGGAATTGCAGGGGACATCGGCGACGATCACCTCGGCTGCCCCGGCCGCCAGGCAGAGCCTGACCATTTCGCCGACCAGGATCGGGTTGGTGTCGGCCCCTTGTTCCGGGGTACGATCCCAGCCGATATTCGGCTTCACCGTGACGCGTTGGCCGGATTGAACGAACCGCTTGATGCCGCCAATCGCATCCAGCGAGGCATGAAGGGCACTAATCGGGTCGCTGTTTTTGGCCAAGACGATTTTGGGTAATTGCGAGTCGTCGGCGACGCCGAAATCCTCTTTCCCCGGCGCGTGCCGAAGGAAGGCGGTCGACTGCCGGTTGTGGAAAAGCAACCCGGTCCCGCCGGTAATGGCCGCGAA
>JAQVRW010000403.1 GCA_028700875.1 Candidatus Zixiibacteriota bacterium
GTTTGTGGGAACCGGCGCGGGCTTGCCCAACTTCATGCGTATCCCCGGCGAAAACCTCAAGGGGATCTACTCCGCCAACGAATATCTGACCCGGTCGAATCTGATGCGCGGGTATGACTTTCCGGAATACGACACGCCGATCTTTTCCGGCAAGAACGTCGCGGTACTGGGCGGCGGCAACACCGCGATGGATTCGGTGCGCACGGCCCGGCGGTTGGGCGCGGAAAACGCTTATATCGTGTATCGCCGCAGCCGCAACGAAATGCCGGCCCGATCCGAGGAAATTCATCACGCCGAACAGGAAGGCATCCAGTTCAAGTTCCTGACCAACCCGGTCCGGTACATCGGAGATGATGACGGCTGGGTGACGCATATGGAATGCGTCCAGATGGAATTGGGCGAACCGGACGCCTCAGGACGCCGTCGGCCGGTCGAGGTCCAGGGTTCGAATTTCCTGATCCCGGTGGATACGGTCGTCGTCGCCGTGGGCAACTCCTCCAACCCCCTCATCCCCCAGACGACGCCGGGGCTGGAGACCAACAAGTGGGGAAATATCATCGTCAACGAGAAGACGATGATGTCCTCCCGGCCGGGCGTATTCGCCGGAGGCGATATCGTCACCGGCGGCGCCACGGTGATTTTGGCGGCCGGGGCGGGGAAGATCGCCGCCCGGGCGATGCATCGGTATATGATGGGTTTGCCGCCGCTGGAAGAACCGATTGCGCCGGAAAAAGAGGCTGATGCGGCGGCAAAATAACCGACGATAGCGGCCTTGATATTGGAAGGGCGGCTGCCTGGCGGCAGTCGCCCTTTTTGTAGATACGAGGGAGGGTTATTTTTGGGCCTGTGCCGCCCTTGCCCAGCCCGGGTTGATGACGGCAAATGCCAGGCCCAGGGAGGTTTCAACGCCTCTCACGATAAAACATTTCAGTACAGACCGTAATTACGCGCCTTCGACAAAATGCCGAAATCCAAAAGCCTGCTATGTAAGAAAACCCGTTGTCGTGGACGATTATGGTGTCACACAGATATGATAATATTGTGTCTTTTTTACTGTCAAGGGATATTATTCGTTATTGATCAGAATTTGGGTCGTTATGGCTGAGGCCGGGGCAAAACCCTGATTACTTTCGGACCACTTCTTCGGCTTCCCAGAACCGGGGAGCGAGAATACGGCCGTTCAGGAATTCGTCCAGTTGCTTGATCGTGTCGAAGATGATCTGCCGGCAAATATCGGCGTCGGTCAGGTGAAAGCAGATCGGTCCGGCTACGCCTCCCAGCATTTCGCTTATGCGTTCCTGATTGTGGTCGAAGACCATATCCCGTAGCGCCTTGGGATGACCGGATCGCAGGTAGACGTCCACCGGCCGCTCCCCCTTGTCGGCCAGAAACCGGGCATGCACGAACTCATTGCGGACGGTGATCAACTGTTTGCATTTCTCATAGATGCCGCCGTCATACTGGAAAAAAATATCTCTCTCCGGTTTGCTGTCTTCCCGGCAAATATACGGGGTCAGATACAGCTTCCATTTCAGCGGCACTTGAAACGGGTGACCATGGCGTTTCCTGCTGATTTTCGAAAATTTTTCCTTGCGCGGAAAACTGCGAGCCATCGCCGACAAACCTTCGTATTTGTCGTCAAGCCCGTACGCCTCCAGGGCGTTGTTCAACAACGCTTCCAGCGCCAGCATCCGGGCGATGAACGACATCCGCGCCATCCGGAATTTCCAATAGTCATAGTACCGGCTATGCCGGTCACTTTCCGCCGGGTCGACTCTGGCTTCGTAGTCCTTGGCCAGTTGCAACAGATGTTCGGCGTCTTCCCAATAATGGCGGTGTTGTTTGACCAGCCGTTCCGGCATGTCGTCTCCCCTGCGGGAATCAGGGGGGAATGGCTCCCCCCTGATAGAAACACGATTACAGCATATTCTTGATGAGCTCCGAGGCAAATTCCGAGGTCGACACCTTGGTCGCACCTTCCATCTGCCGGTGAAGATCATACGTTACGGTCTTCTTCCCGATGGTCGCCTCCACCGCGCGAGTGACCATATCGGCCGCTTGCTGCCAACCGAGGTATTCCAGCATCATAACGCCGGAGAGAATCAACGAACCGGGATTGACCATATCCTTGTCCGCGTACTTCGGAGCGGTGCCATGGGTGGCTTCAAAGAGAGCGACGAAATCGCCCATGTTCGCCCCCGGCGCCATTCCCAGTCCGCCGACCTGAGCGGCGCAGGCATCCGACAGGTAATCACCGTTAAGATTCGGCGTGGCCAGCACCTGGTACTCGTCGGTCCTGGTCAGGATTTGCTGGAACATGGAGTCGGCGATGCGGTCCTTGATGACCACCTTCCCCTCAGGCTGTTTGCCTTCGTATTTGCTCCAGAGCTCGTCCTCGGTGATGGTCTGCTCGGCGAATTCCTTGCGGGCCACTTCATATCCCCAGTCACGGAAGGCTCCCTCGGTGTATTTCATGATGTTGCCCTTGTGAACCAGGGTGACCGAATTGAGTTTGTGATCGATGGCGTACCGGATCGCCTTCCGCACCAGCCGCTTGGTGCAGGTAGCAGAGATCGGCTTGATACCGATGCCGGAGTCGGTGCGGATGGTTTGTTTCATCGTTTTGTTCAACCAGGCGATGACCTTGGCCGCGTCCTTGGTACCCTTTTTCCACTCGATGCCGGCATAGACGTCCTCGGTGTTCTCGCGGAAGATGATGACGTTCATCTTCTGCGGTTCGCGCACCGGCGAGGGCACGCCGGCGAAATACCGCACCGGACGCACGCAGGCATAGAGATTAAGCACCTGGCGCAGGGTCACGTTCAGCGACCGGAAGCCGCCGCCGATGGGGGTGGTCAGCGGACCCTTGAGGGCGACGACGAAGTACTTGATGGCGTCGAAGGTCTCCTGGGGCGCCCATTCCCCATATAGTTCTTTGGCCCTCTCGCCGGCGTAAATGTCCATCCAGACGATGCGCCTTTGCCCGTTGTAGGTCTTCTCCACGGCCGCATCGAGAACCCGACGAGTCGCCCGCATGATATCCCGTCCGATACCATCTCCCTCCATAACCGGAATGATCGGATTATCCGGTATATGCAGAAGG
>JAQVRW010000404.1 GCA_028700875.1 Candidatus Zixiibacteriota bacterium
GAAATCAGACCAAAATAATCGTACCGCGAAAGGCGGCACTCCCAGCACTACCTTCCCGATATAGGGAGAACTTTCCCCGACACACTCGTCCAACAGCTTCAGAAACACCGTCCGGGATTCGGCTCCCAACGTCCGCATTCCTTCCCGGAAATCCTCCTCATACGACGGCCGTTCGAACGATAGATGAGGATAATGCGGTATCACCTCGGCCATGATCGGTTCCTTTCAGAGGCGGCCAAACGGCGCGGGGCCGAAAGCAGGGGAGAGTCGCTCAACTGCCTCCGCTTGCTATTCCCTCTCATTATACTGAACTATTTCCGACCGGCGCTAGACCAAAATGGGCGTCAAGGTCTATTATTTCCGATCATCGTTTTTCGGTTGAATACGGCCGGGGTGTCGTGGTATAATAGGCATCGTCATTTACTGGAGGAAATATGTACGTCTGTATGAAGAAAACGTTCGCCGTCACCGCAATAGCCGCGGTTCTCGTCACCTTGTTCGTTTCGCTCGCTTTCGGCGGGGATTTCCGCGATAAGGCCGATCGATTTATGAAAAATTTGACGACCGAGAAGTTTGACTCGGCCGCGGTCGATTTCGCGCCGGAAGTGGCGGCTCAACTATCCCCGGGTATTTTGAACCAGGTCTGGACCGGGGTCGTCGCCCAATTGGGCGGATTCAAGGGGTTTACCTTCAACAAATACCTGCAGGCCGACACGACCATGACCTATATCTATACCGTTGCTTTTAACCAGATGGACCTCCTCGCGCTCGTAAGCTACAACCCGTCGGGCAAGGTCAACGGTTTCTATTTCCGGCAGGTCGAGCCCGCCGATCAGAAGAAACCGGCCTACCGCATCCCGCCGTACGTGGACACGACCAAGTTCAGCGAAGCGGAGATCGTCGTTCCGGGCGTATCGCCGGTTCCCGCGGCGCGGGTGACGGCTGGAATCGGCCACCCGGCCCCGGTCGTCCTGCTGGTACCCGGTTCAGGCCAGAATGACCGCAACGAAACGATAGGCAACAACCAACCGTTCAAGGACATCGCCTGGGGGCTTGGAACGCTCGGCATATCGTCGGTGCGATTCGACAACCGGTCATATGTGGTGGGAATGGAAAGGACCGCCGAGTTGGACCTGAACGGGTATCTCCTGGATGATATCGCCGCCTGCCTGAAATATATTTGCTCCGAACCGACCCTGTTCGATACGAGCAAGATCATCATTCTCGGCCACAGCCTGGGCGGCATCGTGGCGCCGGTCGTGGCCAAGCGTGACGGCGGTCTGGCCGGGATCATCATGATGTCGGCCTCGGCGCGGCCGGTATATGACATAGTTGTCTCTCAATATGAATACCTCGGTTCGCTGGAGCCGGATAACGTCCAGGATTTGTTCAAGGCCCAAATCGCCGCGGTCAGGGAAACCTGCGGCAAGATCAAGAACCGGACTTTCCCCAGAGACCAGATGTTCATATTTGCCTCCGGCAAAGTGTGGTATGATTTGATGGACAACGACAACGTGGTCGCCGCCAAGGGATTGTCGATTCCGATGCTTCTGCTTCACGGCGGCCGGGACTACCAGGTCACCGACGCCGACTGGCAGATATGGAACCAGACTCTGGGCGGCCGCCCCAATGTCGTCTTCAAACGATATGACAATCTGAATCACCTGTACCAGCCCGGCGACGGGATGGCGCACAATACCGAATATACCACCAACCTGGCCCCGATGGACAGGCAAGTCCTGGTTGATATTGCCGATTGGATCAAAGGCTTCGGCCGTTAGAAATAATCATATCGCATCTGCTCCCCTTGGGGGATACCGATTTCCCAGGGGGAGACCCGTACCCGCATCGCATTGCCCCGTCCAACACTCCCCTTGACCCGGCATGATTTGTCTTGAATTCACATCCAAAAGTCGTATTTTCCGTACAGTATAAAATAAAGGGATTGTCACGGGGCGGGTATACCCGCTTCGCGCTGCAGGTATCATTGCCACATGGGGAGTACAGATTCTTATGAAACAGTTATTCCGTTGGATTGCGCTGCCTGTCGCACTCCTGGCTCTTTCCGCCGGGTCGGCGATGGCTGAAACGGCCTATGAAACCTTCCAGCCGGGCCAGCAGATAAAAGGATTTGCCGTCGAGAACCTTTACCTCAATGCGCGGGACGAGGCGTTCGGCGCCCGGCTCCGGCATGTCAAGACCGGTTTTACGATCGATCTGTTCGAACTGCAATCGGTGCCCCAGGCCTTTTTATGGGTCAACACTCCCGTGTACGATGACCGGGGGGAACCGCACACGGGCGAACATATCCTTTTGGGTAAGGGAAACAAGGGACGGTTTGTCGCTTCGCAAGAGAATATGTCCCTCGGCAAAAGCACTGCCTATACGTCCACCGACTACACCGCCTATCCGTTCAGTTCCGAGGGGGGGAATGATATCTTTTATACTCTCTTCGGATCCCAGATGGACGCCCTGTTGCATCCCGATTTTTCGGATGAGGAAATCCGGCGGGAGGTTTGTCATATCGGCGTTGAAACAGATCCCGAGAACGGGTCGCTTCGTCTGGATGAAAAGGGGACTGTATACACGGAAATGGTCAGCGCTTTCGAGAAGTTCTGGTATCCCCTCGAACGGACGATGAGCGTGATGACCTACGGGGAGAACCACCCTCTGGCCAAAGTCACCGGGGGTGACCCGGCGGGACTGCGCCAGATGCAGCCGTCGGATATGCGGGCGTTTCTGGCCCGTTATTATCGGCTCGATAACATGGGGATGATTACCACGATCCCCGCCGAGATCACGCCGGAACAGTTTATGGCCCGAACGGACAGCATCCTGAATAGTCTGTCCGCCGCCGACAGCGGCAAACCGCTGATCGGCTGGGAAAAAGTGCCCCCGCCGCAATCGACGACCCCTCCGGGGACGAGCCGGATAGCCCCCTATCCGGGTGCCGGCGCCTCCGACCCGGGGTATATCGCCATGGGCTGGCCGGCAGACCTTACTTTCGACAATTCCGAACGCATGCTGCTTCAGGTTTTCCTGTATTGCCTGGGCGGAAGCGAAACGTCGAACCTGTATAACAAGTTCATCAATTCCAGCACC
>JAQVRW010000405.1 GCA_028700875.1 Candidatus Zixiibacteriota bacterium
GGCACGATGGGCAAGCGCCCTCCAGAAGTACAACCAGATCACCGGCGACTGGAAAGATGCCTGGATCATCTGTAGCCGGTTGCTGGACAGCCTGATGCGGATCGCCGTCAAGGAAGAACTGATCTCGCTCTCCCGCGACATGTTCAACCTCTCGAACGCCGACGTCATGAAGATGCCGGCCGGCGGCGGGTTCGGGATGCCGGGTGAAATTGGTGGTGAGGGTGCACCGGCCCCATAATGTTCTTTTTCCACCCGGGGGATGGCCGAACATCACGTCGGGTACCGGGGTGACGCATGGGGTCGGGCGTTAAACGGTCGTATGCTGAAGGGTTTCGGTTGTTAAAAGAGATCATTCGGCATAACAACAATTCCGGTGGCGTGACGGTCGGTATCTTCGGATCCAAGGGGTCGGGAAAGACCACGTTCCTCCTGACCCTCGCCGATAAGATCGGGTGTTACGACCCGTTTACGCAGGACAGTACCGAGGTCGAATTCGAGACGATCATCTGGCGCGGTCGTGATGCTGACTACTGGACATGGCTCGATAAACGACGGGTGACGCTGTTCATCCATCGGGACGATCTGGATACTGTTGAGTTCAAGAACGACCTCCTGGAGAAACTCGACGACAGTATCCTGCCGACGATCAAGACGTATACGTCGATCAAAAGCCTGTATACCAGTCTGGTGAAAGGCGGGATCAACGTGATCTACGAACCGCGTACCTACAAGATCACGCCCAACATCAAGAAGATGATCCAGAAGCGCGGGATCACGGGCGACGACCTGTTCAAGACCGATGAAGTCGATCCGGTCATTTTCTGGTTCGAACTCATGTACTGGCTCGTCAAGAACAAGACGCTGGACTTCATCACCATCATCTTCGACGAGGCGGACGAGCTCTTCCCCACCTCCCCGGCCGGCGCCCGGTGGCATCTGAACCTGTGGGCGAAAGATGTCATCAAAGATCTGCGGAAACGGAACATCACGCTGATCATCGCGGCTCACGCCTACACCGATATCGACGGCCGGATCATGCCGAAACTGCAGTACAAGATTTATATGAAAGGGTGTGTGACCCCGAGCACCTCGCTCGTCTCCCGGCAGGCCCCGTTGATGCTGCATCAGGGTCTCTTCTACATCGAACGTGACGCCTGGGGGCTTGCCCGGTTCGATAAGATTACGGAACAGCCCCGAGTGCTGGTGATGTTCCCGGATGATGATAACGGGGGGGATGATGATCTCCCGGACGGGCCGCCGGACGATACCCCGCCGGACTATGGTGATGACCATGATGACGACGATAGCCGTGATGACGATGATACGAAACCAGCACCGCCCAAAAAGAAGAAAGCCGGCACGATCAAAGGCATCCCGCCGGAGATCGTCAGGGTAGACAAATCGGGGAAACTGGTGATCGACCTGACCAACCTCAACCTGTCGGACGACGAAATCAAACTGGACACGACCCCGCCAAAGAAGACCCGGAAGTCGCCGAGCCAGCACAAAGGGGTGAACCGGAAGACAAACAACACGACGGCCCGGAAGACCAGACGGGATTATGGGGGGAAGTGATGGACGGACGGCGGGGTCTCGTATTTTTTGGCATCGGGCTGGTGCTCCACGCGGTCATGGTATTCGGGCTGATCGCCATCGTCGCGTATCTGGCCACCCCGATCCAGAACTGGTTCGGGGTTCGGGTGCTGCAGATCCTTCCCCCGGCCCTGGTGGTCGGGATCATCCTCGTCGGGGCAATGGTGTTCGGCATCCTGGGCGCGAGCGGGGCGTGAAAACTTCAGGTATGGGAAAGGTAACCACGAATTTGGAAATATCGCAATGAGGGATTGGAATGGTAACTGATAACCAGGAAACGATCAATGTTGAGAGTGTAGTTGTTGAAGAACCGGTTAGTGATGTCATCGATATCGATATCATCGATGGTCATGACGAACCCGAGCGGTTTGTCGATGAGAGCCGAAAGGATTGGCGACGTCGCTTAAAAATGTGGCAGCACGACCAGAAAGAACAGAAACTCCGGAAGGAGCAGGATAATAACTTCTCTGAAGAACTCGTCCGTGAAGTTGCCGAGATGATCAAGGCTGATAACGATACATGGTGTTTCATGGACACCGAACTCCTCATGGAATTTATCAGGCTTGCCATCCGACAGTGTGTTAAGGATGAGGGTGGTATCAAAGCATTCAAAGACGGTGTTGCTGATAAAGAAGAACTGAAACAGAAGATCAAAGCGGCATTCGACGCGTCACCAAAATCAAAGGAGATCACTGCCGATCAGGTGATGCGAATAAATGTCGCGTACAACCAGGGGAAACAACTTGGGAACATCCCCAGAAAATTCATCAGAAAATTGCTTAAAAAAGCAACGTAACATTCTTTTTTTCGTTCTGCGCGTTTTGGGTTCGTTCGCGTAATCCACCCCGCAAACGTGGCGGCACATAACCTTTTTCTCTTTCAATGACACACAATCTGTATGTTCTCGCGAAAGACATACAATCGTATCAGCCAGTTCTGCCACGGGTATGTAATCGGGACCATGTCCTGGTATCTCCTGGAACAGTATCTGAACGCCACGCTCCTACACTCAGATATGGTCGTGTTCGGGCTGGCGATCGTCGCTGCCGTGGTGGCCGCGGATGCTCAGTTCAAGGCCGAGTCTATGGTCCACCGGGTCGGCGACGTCGACATTTACGATCTAACAGCAGAAAGCCCACGGCTTTAAAGTTTCTCGCGTTTACTGGTAACTATGGACTACCGGTTGGACAAAGGTGCTCATTCGGTCTACGCATTGCACTATCATTTCATCCAATGCGTCAAGTATCGGCGAGATGTCTTTGTCGACGACCGGTACGTGGATCTGTTGAAGACCAAAGTCCATGAGATTTCAAGTACATTTGACGTCGATGTCAACTACCCACGACTAAAGTCATGGGCATGCGGATGCCGAGGTTGTCCGGTTCTCCGCAATTTAATGTGCACGGATTTGGTTCATACCCAAGTTTTACCCGTACCGGTCGGTTGACACGACCACTACTGATTATCCGTGGTATCACGGAATCACCAGCTACTTTTCGCAGATG
>JAQVRW010000048.1 GCA_028700875.1 Candidatus Zixiibacteriota bacterium
CCATATGCAGGCTGTACTGCTATCCCCGATACCCTGAATCACCTCACTGCCCTTACGTTTTTACCTCATGAGGGCACGCGACCCTCCCGAGATGTCACCTCAATCCAGATGGATGCTTTTAAGTGATTAACATCCAATGGCTTGCGGAAAAAGTGATGGGCTCCCAACGCTTCCGCTTCTCCGGTTATGGCATCATCACCGCAAGCCGACACGACGATGACCGGCGTGGGAGCCGGAGTGCGGGATTCATAGGCGCTCCGGATGTGACTCAGGAACGCCAACCCCTCCCGCGCCGCGTCATGGCCGAAATACTCCGGCATATTCAAGTCAAGCAGGATGCAATCCGGTCGCATCTCCAGCCACCGGTCGCATGCCTCTCTGGTATCGGATGCCGACATGATTTCGAATTCGGAGGAAAGCAACGCCGCCAGATCCGAAACAAAGTCGGCATCGTCATCGACAATCAATACCAGAGGTTTTTGCTGCCAACTCACAACTATCCCCTACCTAAAAATAATGCAGTCACATGAATCGCAAAATGCCTGCCGCAATCGGCACTTTCTTGGCCAGCGGTCAAATCGCCGTAATCGATTGTCATTGTGTGAATTACACCGCCATGACAATCGGCCTGCAATCACAGGGCGCGAGAAATACTATGATAGCGGAAACTCGAGTTGACAGGATGCGATCATGATGCGGCATCGCATTGTCGTTCAATGCGATAGGATGGAACATGGAGTCATGCGAGGGACAACCGAGTTTACGATTACCAGCGATTTTGGGCCGTGATCGCACGCCGTTTATAGTTTATTGTGGTAGGGAGAGACGTTGCCGTATATATCAGGAAAGCCCGCATCGTTTCATCATCTTGAGCAAGCCCTGACGGGTTACGCCGATTTCCCGCGCGGTTTGCGACATGTTGCCATTATTTCGTGAAAGCACTACCGACAAGTATTCATGCTGAAACTGGATTTCATTTAACCGTTTGGCCTCTTCGTATGTCCCTGGGATATAGTTTTCGACCGGGATACCGCAAAAATCGGCCGGTTCCAGAACATCTTCCTCGGCGTGCACGATGGCGCTTTCAATGGCGTTGCTCAGTTCCCGGACGTTTCCCGGCCAATGATAGGAACGAAGCAGGTTCAATGCTTCCGGACTGACTTGGGGAGGCGTCTTTTTCATTTCCCGGGCTTTGAGATGTACGAAATAACCGACCAGTTCAGGGATATCATCCTTATGGTCGGTCAGGGGCGGAAGATGAATATGGGTGACGTTCAGACGGAAGAGCAGATCTTCGCGCAATTGCTGGGCGGCGACAGCCTGCCCGATATCCCGATTGGTGGAAGCAAGCACGCGGCCGTCAAATGTTATCAATCGATTCCCCCCCACCCGTTCAAACTCCCGTTCCTGGAGAACGCGAAGGAGCTTGGCTTGAACTTCCAAAGGAATCTCGGTGATCTCATCCAGGAAGAGTGTACCGGCCCCGGCCAATTCAAATTTCCCGATACGCCGCACCGACGCCCCGGTAAAGGCGCCCTTCTCATGGCCGAATAGTTCGCTCTCGATCAATTCGCGCGCCAGGGCGGCGCAATTGATGGCGATGAACGGCTGATTGCGCTGGGCCGAAAGGCGATGAATCCCTCGGGCCACCAGCTCCTTGCCGGTACCGCTCTGACCGGTAATCAGGACAGTCGAAGCGACTTTCGCCAAATGCGCCATCTTCTGCCGAACCGCCTCCATGACCGGACTCTTGCCGACCAGATCTCCTTTGATCTGGTCGATTTCCGATTCCAGAAGATCATACCGTCGTTGCAGCTGGTTCTCAGCGATGGCTCGTTCGATGGATATTTTCAACTTGGCCAAGTCGGGACTTTTTCCCACATAACCCGAGGCTCCCGCTTTGATGGCCGCCACGATCATGTCGACGGCCTGGTTGCCGGAAATCATGATCACCGGCAAGTAGGGCCATTCCGCCTTGACTCGTCCGAGAAATTCTATGCCGTTGCCCCCTTCGCCCAGATCGATATCGAGGAAGATCACATCCGTCTCCGTCTCGTGGAGAAATCGATACGCATCGGCGACGGTATGCACGGCTTCACATTGCATATGTGGCGGCAACAGAATCCGAAAATCGTTTATGAACTCGGGGTCGTCATCGACCAGGAGAATATGAAAGGAAACGTCATTCACGAGGTATCCCCTTGAAGACCATACGCACGGTGGCTCCCGGGCCATCGGCATTATTGTGGATGCGAATCTTGCCGCCGAAATGTTCGATCCTCTGGCGGGCGTGGAACAATCCGAATCCCCCTTCCGGTCCCTTGGTGCTGAATTCGCGGCTGAAGAGGACCTCCGGATCATCGACCGCGATTCCCGCGCCGGTATCCGACACATCGATGATCACCTGGTCGACCGTGTATTCCAGCCGGAAGGATAGATGTCGAACGGCCGCGTCTTTCATGGCCCGACAGGCATTGGTTATCAGCTCATCCATGACCACGGCCAGTTCGGTGGGAGGGAAGTACGCTAGATGGCGATAGTCGCCGACGATGACGACTTGGGAAATCTTCACATTATACTCACGGATGATAGCGGCAATCGAGATCAGCACACCCGGGATCACCTTGATCAGATCCGAGCCGAAGATCGGCTTGATCTGCATTTCCAGCCTTTTAATGACCTGGCGGATCGATTCGATGGTCCGAGGAACGACCACTTTCAGGCGGGCCAAATCATCGATGGACAACAGCTTTGGGGTGGAGCCGCGCAGGAAAGCATTGAGCTGTTTCGTGTGATTGGTCAATTCATGGATTATCGAGCGCAAGTCGCGAATTCGACGACCATTGCCGGCGATGGCATCGAGTTGGTCTGCGGTAAGCGATCGATACGTTTCCACCGCGGACTGGATGTTGGGCAAAATCCCAGCTATCTTTTTGGGCGCTTCCGGCAAATTGGAAAACAGAAAACCCAGCCGGGTGAGGTTCCGTCCCGCCGCCTGCCCATGGCCAAACGCGGTCAATACCGAAAGCAGATCCTCATAGACGGCGAGATGATTGGCATCCGAACGAGGTTTGCGGGTGATCACTCTGTGTAGCAGTATGCCGGTCGGTATCCCCAGCAGAAATGCGACAACCACAATAGCCCAGGGAGCGCGGCCGCCCGACCACCACGCGGATACGGCCGCGGCTTCGGCGGGCGTGATGGCAAGAACATATAGAATACTGCCCGGATTTCCCGCCTCCCCTACACTCACCAGCATTCCAAGGTAATCACCGCCGACAGGGGAATGAAAATACTTGACCGCGCCGATTTGCCGTCCATAATCGGCGCCGTATACGGCCAACAGACGGAAACCGCCGTCCATAATGAAAAGCGAATCCTTTGCTTTCAAGATGATACCGGAGACGAGAGCGCCTCCGGTGAGGTCGCCGACATACGGGTTATTGGGCATCAACATGACCTGGCCCAAATCGCCGACGTAGGCGATATCGCTCCGAGGAACGGGCCCTTCGGAAATCGTCGTCAGGTTAACCGGATTAAGGATCGAGGGACCATTGTTGAGAAGTATCTCCGTCAGAGAATCATTGTTCACGGCCCCAACCATAATCTGTTGGAACCGGTGCGGGGCGTCGAACGGCCGTTGCTGAAGGAACAGGTTGTCGGACGCCCGATGTTTTTCCAGCACCTGCACCTGACGGTCCAAATCACCCGTTCGCACCATCGTCGAATAATATATTTCCGGGACATTGTCTTTGTCGCAGTCGCAAACCTGGATATTGCTGGTCGAGAATTCGAACCGATCGCCGGTCCCCGTCCGCCATATTTGACGGCCAGTATGATCCAAGGCAAAGATATCGGCTGTCGTGTCGCTCTGGTCATCCACGATAGCGCCATTGGAGGTGGCCGAAGTCTTGAAGAACGTTTCCGTAAAGCCGTCGCCGTTGGCATCGCTAATAACGATATTATTCGGATTGCCGGCGGTCAAGAACCGCCACAGCAGGAGACCGGAAGGATATTGGTATACATACACCCCGCGGGGATACAGGTCGAAGCCGACACCGACCGAGAGGACGATTTCCGGCACGCCGTCGCGGTTGATGTCGGCCACGAGACATTGACTTATGCTGCCGTTCCAACTCGGCTCGGTCTCCCCGCCGCGGTTATTGAGGTTGACGCCGCGCACGGCTTCCGTCCGGCACAGGATACGCTCCTTGTCGGTCCCGGCGACGATACACAACCAGGCGCTATCCCCCATCAGGTCTTTATAGGCTATGGCCAGTTCCATGCCCGGAGTCGCGTCGATCTCGATCGGCTTGACGAAATTCATATAGAATTGACTATTGGCTTGAAAGAGGGCCGGTCCGATGACCTCTTCGTGGCTCAATTCGCGTGCAAAAAATGCGTGATGATCCACCGCCAATTCAATCGCTTCAATCCGGCCGTCGCCGTCGATATCGCCGATTTCGAACGCGGCGATACCCGGTCGGGCGTCCACCTGTTTCAAAGTAAAGGCGGGACGGTCTGCCGCCGGAGATAGTCCGGCCAGGAACAGGCACAGACAAAACCAGAATATATAAAATCGTACTCGAAGCATCATATGAAACGGTCTATTAGAAGATGTCGGTTGAATCTGCCCCGCGCCTGCCTGGCACTCACGCCCCGAAAGTAAAGCGGCAACCCCGCGCGCCGTCGGCCCCCGCGGATATTTCCAAAACACCTCCCTTGAGCATAAATATAATGAACCGGGGCGAATTTTCAAGTCCTTTCTCGCGCCAACCGAACATAACCGAAAGGGGCGGCAAGCCGCCCCTTGATATCCTGCCGTATAAATCCCCTTTCGGGGCAAAGAACTTACTGCTCGGCCCGATCCTCCCAAAGCCGGTTTGCGCGGTCGATCAAATCCCGCAATTCGCCCATCTCAGAAGACCAGCCCTCCTCGGAGAGCGCATCGATTTCTTCACGCAGATCGGCCGGCGAAGTTCCCTTGGCCCAGTACGATTTTTTGAGCATCTCGGCGAATTCCGAGGCCACGGCGGCCAGACGGAATGAGGTCGAAGCCGACGTATACCGGCCGGCGAAATCCCGTTTGGAAATCGTGCGGCTGAATTCGGCGGCCCGGAACGTATCCGAGTCTTTATAGCGGACGTGGACCGTCCCGATATCGCCGGAAGGACGATGGTCGTGCAGTTTCAGTTCATAGAGCGCGGTCACTTCGTGCCCGGCGCCGACTTCGCCGCCATCCTCGCGATTGTCGCGAAACTTGTCGTCGGCGACATCGCGATTTTCGTACCCAACCAACCGCCAGCTGCGCACCACGGCCGGGTTGAAATCGACCTGTATCTTGACGTCACGGGCGATCACCTGCAGGTTGCCGGTCAGGTTTTCGACAAAAATCCGGCGGGCCTCGGCCAAATCATCCACGTAGGCATACTTGCCGTTGCCCTTGTCCGCCAACTGCTCCAGGAGAACGTCGTTGTAGTTGCCCATGCCGACTCCCACGGTGGAGAGGGTGATGCCCATCTTGCCGTACCGCTTGATTTCGGCTAAAAGGGTCTCTGAATCGGTGTTGCCGACATTGGCCACGCCATCGGAGCACAGAATCACCCGGTTGGTCCCTTCTTCATCGAGATGCCTGGCGGCCATCTGAAATCCAAGGCGAAGTCCCGCCTCGGCGTTGGTGGACCCGTTGGCATAAAGGCGATAGATGGCGTCGAGGATGAGGTTCCGATATTCGGCGGGGGTGGATTCCAGGACGACGGCCGCAGAGGTGTTATACATGACAATGCCGACCCGGTCGTTATGCTTGAGCTGGTCCACCAGATAGGTCAGCGACCGCTTGACCAGTTCCAGCCGGTCCTCCCGGTTCATCGAACCGGAGCAGTCGATCACGAAGGTCAGGTTGGCGGGTTGGCGTTCGCTCCGCCGGACTTCCATCCCCTTGATGCCGATCCGCAGCAGTTCGCTATTGCGTCCGGACTGCGAAGGAGCGCCCTCGATATAGACCGCAAACGGCCCTTGCGCGGGGGAAGTGTAATGGTATTTGAAATGGTTGACGAATTCTTCCACCCGGATGGCGTCGACCGGCGGCAGTTCTCCGCGTTCGAGATATGACCGGGTCAGAACATAGGAAGCATCATCGACGTCGGCCGCGAAGGTGGACAGATGGTCATCCTCGGTATCGACGAACGGGTTGACGCCGTAATTCTGGAAAAACATGGCGTCATACGCCTGGCCGTTGACAACGGCCGAACCGCCGTGCGCCGGAGGAGGATAATAAGGCGGCGGAGGTGGGGTCTGATGGGGCACGGCGATGATACAGGGTTGAACCCTTCCGGACTGAAACGGCATACTTGCGACTTTGAAGTTTTCGTCACTTCCCTTCTTGCTCCGGGTCTCCATCTCGGTTTTTCCAGCCTCGTTGGGTGCGATCTGCAGGTGGGTTACGACCGGCTTTTCATCTTTGACCTTATTACAAGCGTCGATATCCGAACGGTTCAAGGTCAAGTCGATTATGGACATGGAATCAGAGATGACATCGATATCAAGAACCTTGATCGGGTCATACCGGACGCAGGAGACAGAAAGATTGTAAGTCCCCGGAGAAATGTTGGTTATAACAAATTTGCCGTTGGCGTCCGTTTTGGCCCCTAAAGAGGTTCCCTCGATCTGGATGGATGCCCCGAAGACCGGGAGGTTGTTGTATCCGTCGGTGACCGTGCCTTTAATGATGCCGTTGGTGGCCGCGGCGATAAACAGCGGCACGGCCATAAGGATGGCCGCCAAGACCATGTGCGGCAGATAGTTTCGGAAACTCAGCCTGGTCTTTCGGGCGTTTGAAAAGCTCTTTCTGGAAGTACGCATGATCCACCTCCTTGACTTATGAGGACGGTAACCCTTGCCTCATCAGTGGTTTCTTCTGTCTTCTGATTGAATTACACCCGGAGGGTAGATTTCTTCCCGCTGGAATTGGGCTTAGAAATCACTGGGTTAAGAAGCGCCGTTTTTGGCAAGAATCTAGAACCGTCGGAAATGCCTTTTCAAGCCTATCCCGGTTAGTACCAGCAAAGTACCGAGAACCACGAAATTTAAGATTATCAATACTTGGTCCCCTGTGGTTGGAAGCGCACCTATTATGTCCGTCCTTTGGATTGGCAGATAAGATATAGGGACAATCTTGTACAAGGTGTAGACAATGGCTCTTAGGAGATTAACAAATAGAGTAGGGATGTTAGGCAAATTCAGCGCCAGATCATAGTTGATCACTATCCCATTGGGTCCATTGAAGCCATTGAATAAATGTAAAATGCTGAATCCCACCGTCAAAACGAGAAACCAGAGGAAACTCCATAAAGGCTTCTCCCCGTAACCAGCGAACAACTTATAAGCACTATAGAGAAGGAACTTCCCATAGCTCCGGCCACCGCCTTGTTTCTGCGGTTCCGTGGTTTTCTTGGTCTTATTATCAAGTCGCTTCATCTCAAATTCGTTAAAGTAAAACCAGCTGGCGCGCTGGTAATCCTTGGCGCGATCGCTCGCGCTTTTCATACGCAGGTATATTTCCGCTATATCGGAGTAATTGTCCGGAAAACGGATCGGTCCGCCTATACTGGGAAATTTCCCATCAGATTCAATCAAAGCAAGACTCTTTTTTTGGCTAAAGCGGAGGTCTTCATTGATCTGGAATGCCCTTTTGAACCTCAGAAAAGGGCCGCATCCGAGTATTTTTTCTCGAGTCCACCCCCATGTGCAGCCCACAAAAAAGGATTCCTCGAAAAAGACACATTGAAAAAAGGAAAACAGAGACATGTCATTGTCGGCAAAATAGACATCTTTGAGCTCGCAAAAACGGAACACCATGGCCGGCATGTCAACAATTCGGGACGCCAATTTGGATGCGTCAGTCCGTATATCCATGAAATGTGTAAGAAATGGATTAAATCGCACTCTATAGAATACAATATTAGCATTCAAGAGGGTTTTGCGGTCAAATATGGGTGTGCGAAAATGAAACGTTGCCCCTGCTTCGAATGTAATCTCGCTAAAGTCCATTATTGAAGATATTTTATTTCGAATAAATAGCACATCATGCGCGAATTTGGCCTTATTGAAGAATGCGCTCTCACACGCAAAGACCGCGTCGGTAAAATCTGTTTCTCCTCCTAAAAATTTGGCATTTGTAAATCTGACCTGTTTGCTGCCAAATACGGCATTGCGGAAAAATACATCCCCAGAAAATGAAGAGCCGTAAAAATCTGCAACTTCACCGTTAAACGACGTTCCCTTAAAGCGGGCTTGTCCTTTGTCGAAGGTACAATTTTGAAAGTCCGCAGATGCAATAAATTGGGATTCCGAGAAATCCGTGATTTCCCCCATAAATTTCGCGTACCAAAATGACGAATCCCCCCTGAATCTGCATTCCCTAAACCATGCATGCCCTGATGAGAACTCGACATGTTCGAAAATAGCTTTGCCAGTAAATGATGTTGCAGCAAAGACTATACCCCCGGCCGCTTTTGCTCCTGAAAAATCGACCGTGCCGCCATTAAATCCGGTAGCCCTGAACGATATGTCGCCGCGAAATATCGCTTTCCTAAAGTCGGCACAGAGCATTTTACTATCATTGCTGCCGCACCTTCCGTCAAATTTCGAACGATCAAAAGATGTCCTAGAAATAAACCTTGCGCCTGAAAATATGGCACCTTCGAGGAACCTAGTATTTTCAAACGATACTTCACTTTCAAACGCAGCGTTAGCGAAGTCGGCATGTTTATGAAATACTGCGTCTTTGAAATCTACCGGACGGTCGAACTCTTGGGCAAAATCAACTGGGAAAGGGAATACAAATCCATTACATTTGTAGTTGTGTTTTTCAATGACCTCCCGCTGAATAGCCCCCCTAAACGCTGCCTCGTCTTTATATTTTTCATCAACAGGCGCGTGGAAAATGCAGAGGTCTTTCCCTGACAAAGCATCAAACACGCAATCTGGGTACTTACATTTCATCTGCGCACCCCGTACCTATATCTTATTAATGATTTTGTTACACGTAATATATGACCTGCCCCATCGCCGACAAGCATATAATTGCCGAAAAGCGTCATTCGCATTGTGGTACAACAGGTTAGGCCGAGCGTGCGGATGGTGGGGTCGTCTTATGGCGGGAATTGGTACGCCTAACGCTCGGCTCACTTCCCCCAAATCATCTTGAGGGCGATCAATAGCAAGGCCACGCCGAAAACCTTCTCCAAAACCTGATTGGAAAGACCAACGGCGAACTTTGCACCCAACAAACCGCCGACAAAGAAGCCTACCGCCAGAAATCCGGCCACCTTGATATCGACATAGCCGTGATTATAATAGGTCCAGGCGGCCAGTATCCCGATTGGCGGCACCAGCATCGCCAGAGTTGTCCCCTGTGCCTGATGCTGACTCATCTTGAATAGAAACACCAGCGCCGGGACGACCACTATTCCGCCGCCGATGCCAATCAAGCCGCTCAGCACCCCGGCGACCAGGCCGAGGACGAGATAGAGAAGAATGGTTATCATGCGTACCGCCCTCTGTTCATTGAATATTTCATATTCGCAGTCAGAGACCCTTCGCTTCGCTCAGGGTGACAAGACATCCGGGAAAATGGGGATATCCGCCGTCTTCCACAATCCCAGATGCTTATCTCGATACCCGTCATCCGGGCACTGCTCATCGATCAATTCCATTGGCGCGGGAAAGTTGAACGGCGGGCGCTGCAGGTTTACCGGCCGCCATCCGCCGGTAGGGATGTCTTCGTTTCTGTCTCTTTCGACAAAAGTCGTGGTCAGAAGATATCTGATTCCGGAGCGTTTTATATTCCTGAGAGCTTGAAATATGTGCTTATACGAAAAGTGAACGAGGCAGTCGCGGCACAAGATCAAATCGACTTCGGGCAACGTATCCTGCAGAAGATCGAGATGCATAAATCGACGGCCCTCACCGCCATACCGCCGTTGATTGTTGCCTATCAATTCATCCACAATATCGCCGCCGATATACTCGACATCGAGGCCGACCGATTTCATCCAGAAGAAGTCTCCACACGGGATATCAAGAAGTGATCGGCAATTGAGTTCTCGAACCAGCGACGGCAGGACTTGGCGGACCGCCTCCGTCTGGATCAGGCTCGAACCTGTTCCGGAAATTGAATCGGCGTCGCCCCATGTGTTCCGGCGGAAAATCCTCGTGAATCGTTGCTGGGGAGACGTGCCGGAAAAAGAAAAGAATTTTATCCGCCGCCATAGGGGAACCAGAAACGGAAGTCGGGATTTCAAGAATGTTTTGAATTTCCCATTCATGCCGCCGGCCTACTTCCCTTTCGCAAACGTAATCCGTCCCCCGGAAAAATCGATTGTCACCTTGTCCCCCTCGACAATCTTCCCTTCGATGATTTCCAGCGACAGCTCATCCAAGATTTCGTTTTGAATCAGCCGCTTCAGCGGCCGCGCCCCGAAAACCTTGTCGAATCCCGCCTGGGCCAGATGGTTCGAGGCCGCCTTGGAGGTCGTGATCGTGATTCCCTTCCCGGCCAGACGTTCCGCCACGCGGGCCAGTTGAAGCTCGACGATGGCGGCGATTTCCTCACGGGTCAGGTGCTGGAAGATGATGATGTCATCGATCCGGTTCAAAAACTCCGGCCGGAATGTCTGATGCAAGATGGTTTCGATTGCCTGGCGCTGTTTGTCCGGATCGGCGGCGTATTCGGCGATCTCGCTGGAGCCGATGTTGGAGGTCATGATGATGACCGTGTTCTTGAAATCGACCGTCCGCCCCTTGGCGTCGGTCAACCGGCCGTCATCGAGCACCTGCAGGAGGACGTTGAACACGTCCGGATGCGCCTTTTCGATTTCATCGAAGAGGATAACCGTGTAGGGATGACGGCGAACCGCCTCGGTCAACTGTCCCCCCTCTTCGTATCCGACATATCCCGGCGGAGAACCGATCAACCGCGCGATGGCATGCTTTTCCATGTATTCGCTCATGTCGATCCGGATAAGCATCTTTTCATCGTTGAACATGAATTGCGCCAGAGCCTTGGCCAGTTCGGTTTTGCCGACACCGGTGGGACCGAGGAAGATGAACGATCCGACCGGTTTGTCCTCTTCCTGGATGCCGGCCCGACTTCGCCGCACCGCGTTTGACACCGCCTTGATCGCCTGCTTCTGGCCGACCACCCGTTTGGCCAGTTCCTCTTCCATATGGGCCAGCCGCTGGGTTTCTTCGGTTAGCATCTTGGCCACCGGTATCCCGGTCCAACGGGAAACCACCCCGGCGATATCCTCTTCGGTGACTTCCTCTTTAAGGATCGGACCGTCCTTCTGAGCATCCGCCAGCCTGGTTTTAATGTCCTTGATCTGCTTTTCCAATTGCGGAATCAGGCCATACTTGATTTCCGCCACCCGCTCCAGGTTGGCGGCCCGTTCCTGCTGGGCCGCCTCCTCCTTAAGGCGATCGATCTCGGCGCTAAGATGTTTGATCTGTTCGATAATATCCTTTTCCCGCCGCCAACGCAATTCGAGCCCTTGGTTTTCTTCCTTCAGTTCGGCCAACTCTTTATCCAAGTCTTTTAGCCGCGCCCGTGATTCGTCGTCCTTTTCCTTGCCCAGCGCTTGTTTTTCGATTTCCAGTTGACGAATCCGCCGTTGGAGGCGGTCGATCTCGGTCGGTTTGCTGTCGATTTCGATGCGCAGTACGGAACAGGCCTCGTCCATCAGGTCGATCGCCTTGTCGGGCAAGAATCGGTCGGTGATATATCGCGCCGACAGGGTCACCGCCGCGACGATGGCGTTGTCGCGGATGCGGACGCCGTGATGGACCTCATATTTTTCCTTGATGCCGCGCAGGATCGAGATAGTGTCCTTGATCGACGGCTCCTCGATCATCACCGGCTGGAACCGGCGTTCCAGAGCGGCGTCCTTTTCGACATATTTGCGGTACTCTTTGAGGGTCGTGGCCCCGATGGTCCGTAGTTTGCCCCGCGCCAGCGCCGGTTTTAGCAGGTTGCCGGCATCCATCGACCCTTCTGCGCTTCCGGCCCCGACGATGGTATGCAACTCATCGATGAACAGGATGATATCGCCATGGGACGATTCGATTTCTTTAATCAGCGCCTTCAGACGGTCCTCGAATTCGCCCCTGTATTTGGTTCCGGCGATCATCTGCCCCAAATCGAGCGCCAAAAGCCGTTTGTTTTTGATCGTCTCGGGCACGTCACCTTCGACAATCTTGCGGGCCAATCCCTCCGCAATGGCGGTTTTGCCGGTCCCCGGCTCGCCGACCAGCACCGGGTTGTTCTTGGTGCGCCGGGAAAGAATCTGCATGACCCGCCGGATTTCATCGTCCCGTCCGATCACCGGGTCTATCTTGCCGTCATGCGCCAGCTGGGTGAAATCGACCGTATATTTTTCGATGGCTTGATATTTTTCCTCCGGTTCGGCGTCGG
>JAQVRW010000406.1 GCA_028700875.1 Candidatus Zixiibacteriota bacterium
CGGCGATACCGATTTTTCCAGAACATATCCTGCTGCCGGACTATGAAGCGTGATCGTGGCCGGGGCCGTCCCGGTTTGCTCGACCGCGGCGATATCCTTGTCCGACAGTCCTAATAACCGCAACCGTTGACGCGCGGCCTCCAGAAGTTGTCGGCGCATCGTTGTCAGACTTGTATCGGCCGCCTTCTGATCCGCCGATTTTTTGGCCACCAGCAAATCCTGTCCGGCCTGATATAATTCCTGGCTGTAGATGGACAATAACGGTTGACCGGCGCTGACATACTGCCCGGTCTTGTCGACAAACAATTCTTTGACCCACCCGCCAGTCCGGATAGTCACCTTCTGCGTCCGGGTTTCATCGGCCGCGACATAACCGGCCAACGTGATCTTTTCTCCCAGCGATCGTCGTTCGACTTTGGCCGTCTGGATGCCGATCAGCTGTAGTCGTTGCGGCTCGATCGTCACCTCGGCCGTCCCCGGAACTTCGAATGATTCCAATCCGGCCGTCGCGCCCGATGGTTTTGCGCCGGATGGCGCTTCCATTCCGGGCATGCCCGCCATTCCGCCCGATGGCGCCGTTGCGGTCGGTTCTTCCACCTCAGGGGCTTTCCCCGAATCGGGCATAAGCACCAGGTCCATGCCGCAGATGGGACACTCCCCCGGTTTGTCGGTGATGTATGTGGGATGCATCGGGCAATAATATTTCTGTGCCGCCGCCTGTTGGCCGCCGCCGGCGAACAATCCGAAATAACCGATAATCATAACCAGGGCAAAGATCGACAGGCCAATCAGGATGCCCCAACGGACTCTGGCCATCGTCTTTACTCCCTTCGGGGGAGCTTCCTCTCCCTCCGGCATCGGTTCATGCGCGCCCGGCAGATGGGGCGTATCATCGGTAGCCATACAATCTCCTTTAAGGCAGCCTACTGCTTCGCCGCCGGGGTCGGGGCCAACGGCCCGGAAACATACTTTTCGATCTCCGCCATAGTCCGGGCCAGTTCGTACGCCTGACGACGGGCGGCGATATGATCGCGGTAAATGGTCATGGCGCTTTCCAGAAGATCCGTCAGCGTCATTCGGTTGGCGGCATAAGATGCCAACATGCTCTGGTAGCCGTCATTGTCGGCGGGGATGATCCGTTCCGTGTACAATGCCAGGCTTTGCGACAGCCGTTGCGCCTTGGCATGAAGCGTCTTTATCTCCGCTTCGACCTCACGACGCGTCTGGGACGCCTCGGCATCCATACTCAGTTGCATCGACTCCATCGACCGGGCCATGTCACCCTGGCGATGGCCGGAGAAGAACGGCAACGAAAAAGTCGCCTGGAAGCCGACCATGTTTTTAGGTTCTTCCATCGGAAAATCAGCGCGGAAACCATAGCTGGCGGACAACTCCAGCATCGGCCAGCGCATCCGCCGCATCGAGGCGGCCGAAAATCCATACCCGTCCGCCTGACGTTCCATTCGTTTCGAAACCGGGTAATTGACGTTGGCGGCGGTTATCCAGCTATCCGGCGCATCCGGCACGCTTGCTGTAGGCGGTTGCGCCGGAGGAGGGAGGATGGTGTTCGTCGGAAGGCCCATCAGGGCGCAGAGCATATACCGAGCCTCATCGACCATCTGTTCCATAGTCAAAATCTCGGCATCCATCCGCCACAGATCGGCCTGGGCCATGGCGACATCGGCCTGACCGGCCTGGTTCGCGGTCAGATTGGCGGTCGCCGCCGCGACCATATCGGCCATCAGGCTGCGCTGAACCTTCATATCTTCGACTATCCGCGCCTGGTAATACCACTCGAAAAAGGCCAGCCTGGCCGCCAACGCCAACTCACGTTCGATCTCATCCCGGTCCATGGCCGATGCCTCGGCTTCCGCCCGGGCTGCCTTGGCCTGCAATCCCTTCTGCCCGGCGTACGGTATCTTCTGGCTGAGACCGACCATCTTCATGGTCATCATGTCTTCGTTGAATTTGAACGAGGTCGGCAGATTGGCCACCCCGACCATCAGCATCGGGTCATCCCAGGCCCCCGCCGGGCCGATTTTGGCCATGGCCGAAATCTCCATATACCGCGCAGCCGCCGCCTTGTCGTTGGTTTTCAGCACCTGTGAGACGACGGTTTCAATCCGCAGGCTGTCGCCGAAAGCGGGCGGGGAGGGAGATTGGATTGGAGATTGATCAGCGGCGGAAAGTACTCCTGCCAGTATGCAAAGAAAGGCGATTGCTGAAATCGACCGAGGAATGGCACTTGATGGATAGCTCATATCTAAAATCTACGCAAAATCCGACTTATTTATGAGACATTTATCCCGCCCAAAAGACCAACGGCAGGATGTTATATTAATGGACTGTCAGTAAACGGGTACCCCACGCTTTAGCGTGGGGACATACAAACAAAAACAGCCCGGCGTGATGGCTCACTCATCGGAGTGAAAACGCCGGGCTGTCAAAAGCATTCAATGTCGAATCGATTACTACAATAACTCGATCTTGCTCCGGTGACGAGTCACCTTGGCCGTCGCATTACGCGTGTCGAACACGAACTTGGCGTTGTCCACGATCCATTGATAGTCATAATCCGTATGGTCGGTCACGATCACGACCAAATCAGACTGCTTCAAAAGCGCCGAGGTCAGCTTGGTGGATTTGCGTATCCCGCCGTCCCACCGAATCTGCGGCACGTACGGATCGTTGTACTTGACCTTGGCGCCGGCCTTTTCCAGCAGCCGGATAACATCCAGCGCCGGCGACTCCCGGACGTCCTTGATATCCCGCTTATAGGCGATTCCCAGCACCACGACCTTGGTCCCCTTGATCGCCTTGCCGCGATGGTTGAGCAGGTTGGTGATCCGCTCGACCACCCATTCCGGCATGTGCGAGTTGACATCGCCGGCCAGTTCGATAAACCGGGCATAGTAATTCAACGCTTTCAGCTTCCACGACAGATACAACGGGTCGATCGGGATGCAATGACCGCCCAAGCCGGGGCCGGGAAGGAATTTCATATAGCCGAACGGCTTGGTCGAGGCGGCGTTGATAATCTCCCAGACATCCAGGCCCAGCCGGTTGCACATCACGGCCATCTCGTTGA
>JAQVRW010000407.1 GCA_028700875.1 Candidatus Zixiibacteriota bacterium
TTTTCCAGCTTCACCTTTTCGGCGGCGTCATCATCTGATCCCAGATGCGCGTCCGATACGAAAAATATCGCCATACCCGATTTCCGGCCTTGTGCGCCAACTCAAATTCTTTGCCCGGCAATAAGTTGCGGGCAGCGCGTGCGGCCGGCTATTCCTCCGTTTTGAGGCTCCAATATAGCCCAATTGCCGGCCGCTGTCAATTCAATACCCCGCCCGCCCGGCGCCAGATAAAACTTGCTTTTTGGCTGACGCGCCGCTACCGTAATTGATCATGGGAGAGACGGCATGAAACGAGGCATTGTCATCGTTGTGGCCGTGTTGTTCGCGGCCGGATGCATCCAACGGATCGAGCGTAAACCGGACGGTTTCGACGAAAAAAAGGTCAGCGCCGCCTGCGAGCTGATCATCGCCGGTTTCCAGAAAGAGTTGACCGGGGAATTGGTCAAAGCGATGACCGAGGGCGGCCCTGAGAAAGCCATCGCGGTCTGCGCCGTCAAAGCGCCCGAGATCGCCGACCGCTATTCGCAACTCCCCGGTATCGATATCCGCCGGGTGTCGCTTCAGATGCGTAACCCCGACATCGTGCCGGATCGATACGAACTTTCCGTCCTCAGCCAATTCGCCACGACATCCCACGACGAGGCGCGGATCGCATCCGTTTTGGCCCGTGACAGCGGCGATGTCAAACGGTTCCGGTACATAAAGGAAATCAAGACGGGCCAGTTGTGCCTGAGATGTCACGGCGATCCGGGCGCCTTTTCGCTGGCCTTAAAGAAGACGCTGAAAGAAAAATATCCCGGCGACCGGGCGGTCGGGTATCGCCTTGATGCCAGCCGGGGGGCCTATTCCGTCACCGTCATCTACCCGGATGCCCAGGCGACCGTTACCCGCCTGCTAACCGAAAACGCTCGTTGACCGATTGTGCGCGTCAGGACATGAGACAGAAAAGCCCGTCACCGGCCAACCTGGAACTTTTCACCGGGGTGGAACCTCCGCCGCAACGGGTCGAACTGCCGTCGGTCGATGAGTTGTACCGGATGTACGGCATCTACAACCGGGAGTATTTCGACAACCGCCTGCCGCCGGTGAAAATCAGTTATTCCCGCAGGATGATGGCGGCGGGGGGATATTATCCGACGCAACGGGAGATCCGCATCTCGACCCGTTATCATCATCACTTCCCGGACGAAGTCTACGACACGCTCAAGCACGAGATGATCCATGTCACCAATTTCCGGCATGATGCCGCCTTCAAGTGCACAGCCCGCCGCATCGGGGCCTCGGTTCGCGCCAATGATCATCCGTCGCTGCACAAGCAGCCTCGTTTCGTCTATGTCTGCCCGCGCTGTTTCACCGAGTACCCGCGCGTGAAACGGTTGCGGATGGCCTCTTGCGGCCGATGTTCCGGAAAGAAGTTCGATGAACGTTTCAAACTGGTGTTGAAACAGTCCTTCAAGAAGCCGGTGGAGCCGTGAGCCGGCCCGATGACGACAACGCCCCTATTCTCCTGACCACCCGGAATATCAACGGTTATTATACTTTCCATCTGTTCAACAACATGGCCTTCTGGCTGCCGATCTATGCCCTGTTCTTTCTGGCCCGCAAACTGGATTTTAGCATCATTCTTTATCTCTATGCGATCGATACCGTTTTTCAGACGTTGCTGGAAGTCCCCTCGGGCGTTATCGCCGATCGCATCGGCCGTCGCCCGGTTCTGATGCTCGGCGCGTTGGCGCAGGCCGCCGGATACCTGATGATCGCCTTCGGCGGTGGTATTCCCCTGTATGTCGTCGGGATGGCCCTTCACGGCATCGCGATGGCGTTCGTGTCGGGGGCCGATTCCGCGTTCATCTATGATACCCTGGCGGCGGCCGGCCGCGAGAATGAGTTCACGCAGATCGAGGGGCGTGCCTACATGTACAACCTGTTCGCTTGGGGAGCGGCAGGGCTTCTGGGGGGATTCGTCGCCGCACAAAGCCTGACCGCACCGTTTGTGTTGTCGGCCGTTACCTCTCTTCTGGCCTTTTTCGTAATGGGTACCTGTATCGAACCGCCGCGCCGGATGATTCGATCATCGACGCGGCAGTTGGCGGCCGAGGCGATAGGCGTCGTGCGCCGGAATCCCCGCGTGCGGGCGATTATCATCTTCTCTTCGATACTCTTCGGCCTGCTTCTGGTCGGTCATAAGTTTTCCCAGCCGTACTTGCAGATGACCGGGATCGACCTGAAGCTGTTCGGGGTAATCTATTTCGTCTGGCTGATGTTTGCGGCCGTGTCGTCCAATTATTCCGACCGGATCGAAAAACGGCTGGGACGAATGGTTTATTTCCTCATGTTGCCTCTGTTGGCCGGACTTCCGTTCTTGTACTGGGGATGGCGTCAAAGCCTGTTCGGGGTGGTCGTGGCCCTGACGCATCAATTCGTCTGGGGTTCGCTTCGGCCGCAGATGGCCGGACTGATCAATGCTGAGGTTGCGGCTTCGGTTCGGGCGACCGCATTATCTATGGCCGGGCTGGGATCATCGCTGGTCTATGTCCTGGCCGCGTTGTTGCTCGGCGGCGTGGCCGACCATCAGGGACTTCCGGCCGCCATGTCGTACCTGGGCGGGGCGTTGATCGCGGCCGGACTTACGGCGGTTATTCCGCTGATTCGGCGCGGCCATATCGCGGCGGCCGAGAAAACGCGACTGAATCTTCCTCTTTAGCGCGAGGGGTCACTATGGGGTATTCATTCCGGGGAATGTTAACCATGATGGCGGTCATGGTCGTCTGCGGCCTTCAGGCTTGCAGCGGCGGAGGCCGCGATGGTGGCAGAATCCATCGGGTGCCGGCAGACGCCTACTATTCCCGCGACAGCCTGGGCGTCGTGTACGATACGACGCATATCCCCGAAATTCCTTCTTTGACGGCGGCGATTGCGGCCGCCGCCGACGGCGACACGATCGTGCTCATGCCGGGATTGTACATCGCCGATCCGAAGCCGTTTGTCGATCCTCTCTGCGGCAACTGCACCGATCCGAAGACCACCGCCGCCGCTTCGACCGGCTTTGTCATCAAAGACAAATCGCTGGCTATCATCGGGGCT
>JAQVRW010000408.1 GCA_028700875.1 Candidatus Zixiibacteriota bacterium
ACAATGCCGTTCCGTCTCGCCGGGAAGATTGTTACCACCCCGGATCCGCACCGGATCGATCCGGATGACGTGACGAACGAGTATATGCTCCACCTGATCCTGGCGTCCGGGAACGTGGAGGCGGCGAACCGGCTGGATACCTATACATATAAGATCGATCGCCGGGTGTATCGGGCGTTGCTGGTCGCCGAACTCGGAGCGCTGACGAATATGCCAGGATGGCGGTGGACGAAGAAAAGCCCGAAAAAAGCGTCGACCGCCCAGATCAACCTGCTGGTCGACCGCTACCTGACGTTCATCGCACCCCGGATCATGATTCGTCCCGACCAATTGCGGGAGGAGGCGTCCGCCCTGATGCTGGCCGCAGCCAAAGACAAACTGACGGGGAAACAGGTGGTCGAACGGATGCTGGACGAACTACAGGCCAGTCCCGAGGAGTATCAGAAATTCAAAATCACGAAAAAACCGGCGGCGGTCCAGCAAGCGCTCTGGTGACCCGGAGTCCCGTGGTGTAGCGGTCAAGCATGCCGGACTTTGGATGCACCCGAGGGGCAACCATCAACCCCGATGGCTCGGAAACCCTCTCCCCTCGGTGCAGAAGCAATCCGGCGACGGCGGTTCGAATCCGCCCGGGACTGCTTTCAGATATATTCAATCGCCAGTTTGGCGAACAGTGCCGCAATTGCAATCCCGAACATCAGGATGGCAAACTGCATGGCTTCCGGCGGGAAGAAGATCCCCCAGACCCCGGCCGTCAGCAACCCGATGACGATGGGCAGGCCGATATCGCTTGTCCGGATCCACACGATAAACAGATACGCCAGCCAGATGATGACAAACGTCCAGTAGCCCCAGACGTTCATCAAGGGGGCCATGATGCCGTAGGCGAACCCGTAGATCGGGATGTCGCCGAACGTCGTGACGTTGTACAACCAGTACTGCAAATAGGTGCCGTTTGCCATGTCATACTGGATCGTCGTGTTGTAGGTCGGCGACGTGATGACCGGTTTGATCGGGATCGGCGGGTTCTGCGCCACCACGGTCCGGATCTTGGTATACGTATTGCTGCCGTGGGCGTTGGCCACCGTCAGGGTGACGCTATAGATTCCGGGGTTCGTGTAGGTGTGGGTCGGGTGCTGGGCGGTCGACGTGGTCCCGTCATCGAACGACCAGGACCAGGCCAGGGGCGACCCGGTCGAGGTGTCCGTAAACCGGACCGTCAGTGGCGTGGTGCCGGAGGCGGGGGTGGCGGTGAAAGAGGCCGTGGGGGTGGCGATGTTCCAGGACGTGAACGTGGCGAGAGTTTTCATTTCGATTGTGGTCTTGCCGATCACTCCAACCGCAATTGACGTGGTCTTCCCAGCGGTCCCAACATCCCAGAAACAGGTATATGTCTCTACGGCGGACGTCCATATACGTCCGATAAACCCGTCGGCTTTGTCGGGGGTGGTGATCGTTCGTGAAGAATAACATCGGGTGAGCGTCACCTTGTTGTTATCACTTCGTCCGATAAATCCCCCAGAATTAGAGCCGGAGCCGGTAAGGGGGCCGATTGTTCCTCGGGTATAACAATCGGTGATATCGACCAGTAGGCTTGTCATATACCCCCCTTTCACGGACCCTATAAACCCGCCGACCTCTTCTCTCAATTGGATGTCGAGGTCGCCGGATGCAAAACATTCCGTGATGGTGACAACGGCATCTCCGTTCGTGTAGATATTCCCGATGAGCCCGCCACTGGGATTTACTTCCGAGCCACTTACTTGCCCCGTTGCTGAACATTGTGTAATTGTACAGGTGTCGAAAAGTGACCCGATCAACCCACCGATACCACCGTATCCTGGTTGCACCGACATCGATGAATGACAATCGGTCATCGATCCGCTATTCATCTGACCAACCATACCTCCGGAGAGATAGCCACACCACGTGGGTAACGCACCCGACGTCGTGCATGATTGAAGATCGACATATTTTGCCAGCCCGATAAGCCCCCCACCACAATCAGATTCTGCGTAGACGGTTCCTCTGACAACATAACAATTGGTAACGGTGATATGCGATGCCGCGGTGCCTTCGGCATACCCGATCAACCCACCTGCTTCAGTAAACCCGTAGACAACCGGGTCAGTCAGGGTGACGCCTATAATCTGTGCACCGCCGCCGACGCGCCCGAACAATCCTGCATCATAATGGTAATCGTCCTGGTTGACATACAGGTCCCGGATGGCATATCCCCCACCATCATACGTTCCTTCAAACGGGGTATACTCTTCTCCGATCGGAGTGAACCCCGTTCGTTCCGCGCCGGTCGGACACTGGATGTCGGCGGTCTGCACGTAACTCGCGTCCAGCGTCCACCCATCAACCCCGGTGCCGACCTTACAGAGGTCCGCGTAGGTGGCGACATGGTGGGGACCGGATGCGGAGACGGTGACGAGGCCGGTCTTGGTCTCGGTGTCACTGCCGTAGGCGTTACTCGCGTTCAGGGTGACGGTGTAGGTGCCGGCCGCCGTGTAGGTGTGGCTCGGGTGCTGGGCGGTCGATGTCTGCCCGTCCCCAAAGTCCCAGGACCATCCGGTCGGGTTCTCTGTGGAAGTGTCGGTGAACTGGACCGTCATGGGGACGGTACCGGTGATGGTGTTGGCAGTGAAGTTGGCGATTGGGGCCACCACATCTTCCGCGATCTGAATCTCCTGGGTATACGTAACCGTCTGGATCCCGTTCACCGCATCCGGCACTGTCAGGGTGACCGTGTAGGTGCCCGGTGTGGTATAGATGTGTGACGGTGTGGCGCCGGACCCGGTCTGCCCGTCCCCGAAGGTCCAGTTGTAGGTGGGAAGGGGATAATACGTCAACACGGTCGAAAACTGGACCGTGGCGTTGCAGAACAGGGAACCAGTGGTGTTAATAACCGAACCGGAACAGGTGTAATAGACATCGTTCTCGTTTGATTCGTCTAATCCCGCGATTACCCACATCTTGCCGTCATGGACCGCGGACGTGTGGTAGCCTCGTGCCGACCATGCCGCGGCCGCCGTCGCTTCCGTCCATGTCATGCCATCGGTCGAC
>JAQVRW010000409.1 GCA_028700875.1 Candidatus Zixiibacteriota bacterium
ACCTGTATCTTTATAGTCTGGGAACACGGGACACGGTCCTCTTGACCGTCCACGAGGGATTGGCGCGATACCAGGCTCCCTTTTTCAGCGCCGATGGCGAGCGTCTCTATTTAACCAGCAATGCCAATGATCAAGGACTGATGTTGCGAGCGAAGCTGGATGTGGATAAAGGGAAGCTGTCTTTCCTGGAACCGAATTCCCCGTGGAATGTGGATTTTCTAACCCTCTCCCCTACAAGGGAGGTCATGGTTTGGGTCACCAATGAGGATGGATACAGCCGGATGAAACTAGTCGAACTCGTGACCGGCACGGAGTTTCCGGCCCCGAGACTTCCCGGCTTGATCAACGATCCGGTGCTGTCGGAATCTTCGCGAATGTTTTTTACGTTTGATTCCCCCACTCAAGCTCCCGATGTTTGGAGTTGGGAATGGGAAGCCAAGAAATTGAAACGTGTTACTCAAGTGGCCTATGCCGGCATCGATCTGGCCCTGTTTGCCGAACCGAAGCTGGTTACGTATAGTTCGTTCGACGGCCTGCAAGTACCCGCCTTTCTTTATCTTCCGGCCAATTATCGTGGCGGATTTATTCCCATTGTCGTCGATCTGCATGACGGTCCGGATTTTCAATACCGGCCAGCTTTCAATTCCTACTTTCAATACTTGATTTGGCGAGGATACGGAATTCTGGCTCCTAATGTCCGGGGCAGCGGCGGGTACAACCAAAAATACGCGGCCCTGGATGACTACAAGTTGCGGCTAGATGCAGTCAAGGATTTGAAGGCCGGGATTGAATGGCTTTTTCTGAACGGATACACCCGACCGGGCCTGGTGGGAGTCGCAGGAAAAGGGTATGGCGGTTATCTGGCCATGGCGGGCGTAACCGAATACCCCGACCTGTTCGCAGCCGCTTGTGACCAAAACGGAATCGTCAATTTTGTCACCTACCTGGAAAACACCGCACTTTACGGTGGTACCATGGCCGCCGCCGAATATGGCACCCCGGCGGACCGTAGGTTCCTTCAATCAATTTCCCCGATCACGAAGGCTGACCGAATCAGGACGCCCCTTTTGATCGTGCATGGCGAAAATGACCCCTTGGTGCCGGTGGACGAGGCCCGGCAAATGATCGCCGCCGTCCAGAACAATGGCGGGACTGTCGATTCTCTTATCTTCCCGGATGAGGGCCACGATATCAACAAACCGGCCAATCGGCTGGCTCTCTATCGCGCCATGGCGGCGTTTTTTAATTCACATCTGAAGGATGTACAAGTCGTCGACTCGTCGGCGCAAACGCGTTGACAATAAGGTCAGATATTGCACGTGGAATTTCATTGGTTGCGGGCGATCCAGGTATCCAGCGAATATCGGCTTCGGAGCTGTTCTTCCACCGCTTTCGCCTGTTCATAGGTATCATAGACCCCGACGCGCAATCGATAGAATGTCTGTCCGTCCTTGTCCACCCGTCGAACAAATGCCGGGAACGTCAGCTGTTTATATTTATCGGCCATTTCCACGGCGGCCATGTAGTCGCCGAAAGTACCGATTTGAACAACCCAGCCCGCCTTCCCCTGGTGCGGTGCTTCCGGGGTCTCGGCCATCGGCGTCTCAAACGACGGGACCGGCGTCTCAACAGGCGGAATCGGGGAAATTGTCAAGGTTTCGGACCCGCCGGCCGGTTCGGACGCGCTCGGGGCCGCCGTTTCGATAACCGGCGGATTGGCGGCAGGCGGGGTAATCTGGGTGACCGGCATCGTATCGCGAGAGCCCATTTGCGACGCCTGTTCCAGGGAATCCAGAACGGCGGTCACCTCGTCCTCGACCGCTTCCCTGGAAAGCGCCTCGACATCTTTCTCGTGTTTTCTGCAACCGGTTATCAGAATCGATACAATTATGGCCATCGCCGCCCAACGCATCCGGAAACCTCCTTGGTTTTGAGGTATGGTAGAGGGGAGAAAAATATTTGTCAAGCCCTTTAGGATATACCATTATTTAATTGAAAAGGATCATTGAGTGTATAATACTATCCGGCAAACCAAAGGAAGCCGACGCTATGGAATATGTAAAAAGTAATCTGGACCTTATCGGCGAAACCCCGCTTTTGCAGATCGCCGAAGAGTATAACCACCCCGGACCGCTGATCCTGGCCAAGTTGGAATATCTGAATCCGGGCGGCTCGGTCAAGGACCGTATCGCCAAGTTCGTAATCGAAAAGGCAATGGCCGAAGGAAAGTTGAAAAAGGGCGACACCATCATAGACAACACTTCCGGCAATACCGGTATCGGCGTCGCGATGGTGGCCGCCGCGTATGGCCTGAAAACTATCTTCACCACCGCCGCCAAGACCAGCCAGGAAAAGGTTGACCTCCTCCGAGCGTTGGGGGCCGAAGTCATTATCACCCCGACGGAAGCGGCCTGGGATGACCCTCGCGGATGCTACCAGACGGCCCTCCGGCTGGCCCGGGAAAACGGCTATTTCCATTTCAATCAATATGACAATCCGGACAATCCTCTGGCTCATTATTACACCACCGGTCCGGAAATTTGGCGGCAGACGGATGGAAAGGTTACCCATCTTGTGGCGGGCATCGGCACCGGGGGGACGCTTTGCGGCACGGCGCGTTTCCTGAAAGAGAAAAACCCAAAGGTGCAGGTCATCGCCGTCGATCCTCCGGGGTCTCTTTTCGCCGATTATATTAAAACTGGACAGACCGGCCCGACCGGGACCTATTTTGTCGAGGGAATCGGTTCGGACATGGTCACCAAAGCCCTCGATCCGGCGGTAATCGACGAGGTCGTAACGGTTTCGGATGAAAATTCGTTCGCGACCGCTCGAATGCTGACCAAACGGCACGGTATTCTGGCCGGGGGATCATCCGGGACCGCCGCCTATGTCGCCTTCCGGCTGGCCGAGAAAGCGCCTTCGAACAGCGTGTTCGTGGTGATTTTCCCCGATGCCGCCTTGCGCTATCTGTCCAAGTGTTTTTCGGACAAATGGATGATTGAACACAATTTCAACTTGACGGAAACGCCATGAGAAAGTTGTCTTTTCTTATCCTGTTTGGCCTGAC
>JAQVRW010000410.1 GCA_028700875.1 Candidatus Zixiibacteriota bacterium
AAAATCCTTCTGCGCCAATGAATGCCGGGCCGCCAGGCAATCGACGACGATCCGGAACGGCTTGCCCTCCTTGGCTATTACCGATTGATGGCTGACGCGCACGGGACCATTGCCCTGGATGCTGACGATGGTATAATCTCCCTCGTGCGTCAGGCTCAATCCCGTAACGAGACTCGGAGCCGCCGGGGCATCAACGGCGGCGCCTGCCAGGAGCACCGCCAACATTATTACTGTAAACCTACCCAACATGGTCTTGTGTCTCCGTTTAGATGTCAAGTTCCTTGAGCCGCTCTTCCGCCTTGACATAATATGTGGACAGAGTAAAGGAGGCCTGGATCGTTTTGTCTTCGCCCTTGTCGTCTTTGCCCGAAGTCGCGCCTCCGGATTTGGCCGTCGTGACAGACTCGATGGCGACGTCGCTCACGTTGACGATGAAGGGGAAATTCGAAATGTAGCTGATGAACCGCCCGAAGTCGTGGTACGTCCCTTCCAGGACCACATCAAAACTGGCAACGTTGTAGAATGATTCCGATTGATCCGGTCTCGGTTCGATCGATGTGATCTTGGTCGACGTCAACGAGGTGGCCGTATGCAACTGCACCAGAAACGACGGGACCATCTTCACCTCGGGCAACAACTGCTCGATTTCCTGATATTTGGTCAGCAGGTCCTGGTATTCGGCCTTCAGCCCTTCCAGCGACTTGGACTTCATCTCGACGTTCCTGAGGTTGACGATCATCGCCTGATATTCGCTCTGCTTGGCCTCGATTTGCTTGGACTGCCCGGTATAGACTCGTGAATACCAGAAGTAGACCAGGATGAAAAAGATCACGCCGGCCAAGGCAATCTTTTGAAATTTGGGATCTTTGAAGTCCATCACCCTTATTCTCCCTAAAAGCTGGCCAAAAGGTCTGGACCAGACTCATTTTCCAAAATCTTCTTCAGTTCCTCGTCCGACAAAAAGTGCAGCGTCGCCGTCAGTTTGTAACTGTAGGCTTTTTGTTTCTGGAACTGCACCTCTTCCACGGAGGCCATCTCGACATCGCTGAAAAACTGCGAATTCATCAGATTGATCATGAAATTGGCCAGCGAATTGAGGGTGAAGGAAAAGCCCTCGATGCTGACCGCATGAAACGGCATCTGCGCGGTTTCCGCCTTCGCGGTGGTATCGGCCGCCGGCGTCCCGGCCTGCGCCGTGGTCGTCGCGCCCACCGTCTTGGCCGTCTTGGATTTGGCCTTGGACGTCGATTGCGGGTTCGCCTCTTTTATGGCGCTCAACCAGGTGTATTCCGGCACCCGCTGGCCGACATCCTCAAGGATGCGGACCCACACCGTCCGATGACGGTCCAGCATCTCCACCGCCTCCATCCGCTGCATGATCTTCGCTTTCACGTCGATCAGGGCGTCCACGACGGCGATATCTTTCTGGAGCTGCTCGGTCCGGAATTGGGCCACATTCATCTTCTCCCCCAGCTGGGTCAGTTGCACCTGCTGGAAGATGGTGATGACGCCGATCAGGAGAACCAGGCCGCCGACCGCGCCCATGGCATAGTAACCGCTCCGGCCCAGCGACGGGGTCCCAGATCTGCGACGAAATTCCTTGGGCAGCAGGTTTATTTGGATCGTATCCATAGACTATCTCACTTTCCTCATGGCCATTCCGATCGGCACGGCCAGGATGGGCGCGATTTTCTCCGGTTCCAGGCCTTCCAGCCGCTCCGGGTCGAACTCGACGTTGCGCAGAGGATTGAAAATTTCCAGCGGTATTTGCAGTTTCGATTGGACGAATTCCGGCAGGTACGGAATCAGGGCGCCGCCGCCCGACAACACCATCCATTCGATCGCTTCGGTCTTGGCTTGTGACTTGAAGTAATTGAAGGCCAATTCCAGGCTGTTGATCATTTCCTCGGAGGCCGACACGATCGTCGCCTTGAGCATATCCTGGTCGATGGCGCCTTCCGTCCGGCCCTGAATCGCCCGCGTCGTCAGTTCGTGATTGAGGCGGAATTCCTGTTGAATGGCGTTGAAGATCGCCCTCGTCCCGACCGACAGGTCACGCGTCGAATGGTAGTAGCCATCATGGATGTAAAGAACGTTGGTGACATCGTGGCCGATATTGACCAGCACCGTCGTCCGATTGGGGTCGACCTCATAGTTGTTGACATAGGCGTTGTACACCGCAAAGGCGTCGGTATCGACCGCAACGGGATGCAAGCCGCAGTCCTTGACCAGCCCCAGGAAACTTGCCAGAAATTCTTTGCGGGCGGCCACCAGCAGCACATCCATCTTGTTGGTTTCTTCGTTGATCCGAATCACGTGATGGTCCAACGCCACGTCGTCGACGTCAAACGGCGACCGTTGCTCGGCTTCAAACAGGATCGCCTGCTCCGCCTCGGCCCCGGTTTTCTTGTCGATGACCAGCTTGTCGGTAATCAGCGCGTGCCCGGAGATGGAGACGACCACATCTTTGGCTTTGAGATCGCATTCGTCGGTCACCGACTGAATGTTGAAAATGACCGCCTCCCGGTCCCGAATTTCATCACATACAATCGCCTCGGGGGGCAATTCCCTCAAGGCCAGGGCACCAACGGCGTATCCACCCTTGGTATGGTTTAACTTGACCATCTTGATCGAGTTGGCCCCGATGTCAAGCCCGACGGTACTTTTGCTGCCTCGTGAGAAAATCATACGACGTCTCTTCTCTCTGTCTTGAGTCGGTGTTTATCCTCTTTGTATATCGTCAACTTCGCCGGATTATTTACTCTTCTTTAGCCCCCGGCGAAGACATGCCGAACCGACGTTTCAGCTTCATTGTATATATGTGTCGGCAAACGCCCACAATCTCTTTACAAAAAAGGTATTGCGTTGGGAGACAATATATTAAAGGGCCCCATGGATCATGGGGCCCTTCGGAGGATGAGAAGGAGGGAGCAAGTTTTGACCAGAGTTACTTAACAAAAGTACAACTCCCCGAGCTTGGTCCGGCCGGTGGATGCCAAAACATCAATGGTGCCCCAGTTTACGTATTTCTCGGCGCAATAGGCGACGAATTGGATATTC
>JAQVRW010000049.1 GCA_028700875.1 Candidatus Zixiibacteriota bacterium
CCCACCGAACCCATGGGGCCGCCCATAAAGGTGAAATCCATGACCGCGAACGATACCGGAATGGCCTCGACCGCGCCGAGGCCGCATATGACTGCGTCTTTCAGGCCGGTCTTGGCTTGAGAATCAACGATCCGGTCGGTATATTTTTTGGAATCGCGGAAATTCAACGGATCGCGGGAGGTCAACGTCGTGTCGAATTCCTCGAGTTTGCCCTCATCCAGAAGCAGATCGATCAGCATGCGAGAATCGATGCGGAAATGGTAATTGCAGGACGGGCAGACCCAATTGGACTCCTGCAAGGCCCGCGAATAGATTACCTCGCCGCACCCCTGGCACTTGGTCCAGAGGCCGTCGGGTATCTCTTTCTTCTGCTGACTGACCAAACCGTCTTTTGTTTTTCTAAACCAATCCATGGCACCCCTGCGGCCTACCTCAGGTTACTCCCGGTGATTTCCTTCTTCATGACGAGGCAATCTTCGACGGGGTTTCGGTAATACCTCTTGCGAACCCCGAGCCGAGTGAAGCCGAACGATTCATATAAAAAAATGGCCGGCGTGTTGGACGGACGCACCTCCAAGATAACCTGCGCCAGCCCCGACTCGGCTGCAAACCGTAAGATATATGACAGCAACTGTTTGGCAATAGATTTCCGCTGGTATTTTCGGTCGACGGCGATATTGGTCAGGTGCCCTTCATCGACCCCGATCCAGAGAATGGCATACCCGGCTACATCGTTATCCAATTGCACCACAAAAGGATGGCTGTAATCCGAGGCCAGATCATCCAGGAACGCCGACAACGGCCAGGGATCGGAAAAGAGATCCTTTTCCATCGCCGTGACCACTTCCAGGTCGCCTTCGGCCATCGGCCGGATGATCGGTTTATTTTTGCCCAAATCGTCTCTCCGCCTGCGAAGGGGCGATATACAGCGGTTCCAGAGTCGCCGGGTCATCGGCTCGCCCCTCGCCAAACCACTTCGCGCCCATCCGAGCCAGTTCGCCGCCGGAGATGACCAGATCCTCTGGGGGTATCAGGTGGGCGATGCGGGTCCATTCACCGGATGGTTCGCGGCCGACCAACCCGGCCGGCCACGCGCCGATCTTGTCGACCAACTCGTCCTCGCCGGTCAAGGCGATATGCTCGCGGATGGTCGTTTCCGGTTCCACCCGGCACAGGTAGTATTCCCCCCGACGGGCAGGGGCGGCGAGATAGAAACGTTCGAATCTGCCGCTCAGCCGATGCGACAGCACCTCGAAAGTGGATACGCCGATGATCGGGATATGCATCGCTACGGTAATACCCTTGGCCACGGCCAGCCCGATACGCAAACCGGTAAACGACCCCGGCCCGATAGCAACCGCCACTCCGGACAGGTCTTTGATGGAATATGAGGATTCCGTCAACACGCTGTCGATCAGGCCGATGATATGAGAGGCATGTTCGAAAGAGGATGCGATCATCTTCTCGGCGATGACGGCATCGGCCTCGGCCAGGCCGACCGATAGTTTGTCGGTAGAGCTGTCGATTCCCAGGACAGGCATTAGTCGCTCCGGGAGAAAGTCAGGCGGCGGCTTCGTTCGTCCACGATTTCAAATCGGACGTTGAATCGTTTCCGCGGGATATATTCGCCGCCGTTTTCGGCCCATTCGATCAGGATGATGCCCGACCGGTTCAGGTAATCGTCCCCGCCGATGGCATAAAACTCGGCCGGGCTTTTTAGACGATAAAGATCGAAATGAAAGACGGGGGTCTCCCCGCCGGGATATTCGTTGATCAGAGTGAACGAGGGGGAACCGACCTCCACGGGATCGATTCCGGCGGCCTTGGCCACCCCCCGGACGAAGCAGGTCTTGCCCGCGCCCAGCGGGCCGAACAGGGCGACGACGGCATCCGGCCGGATCATCCGGTAAAAATGTTCCGCCAGGCACTCCGTTTCCTCGAGGGATCGGCTGACGAGGCCCGTCTCCAGCGGAAGGCAGTCCACGATGCAGGCTATCCTTTCGGTTTCATGATGGCTATCGGCAGGATGATTTCGTCCATGGAAATGCCGCCATGCTGGAAGCTGTTTTGAAACTGTTTCAAATACTCGTTGTACCGGTTGGGGTACACGAAGTAGAAATCCTCCCGGGCGATGATATAGGTCGTCGCCAACGAAAAAACGGGCAGGCGGAACCGTTCCGGATTCTTGATCAAGAGCGCTTCCTTGGGATTGCAGTTGAGGTTGTCGCCGTATTTGTACCGCAGGTTGGAGGAGGTATCGCGTTTGCCGTGCGCGATGGTTCCCCGGGAGCAGAGGGTGGAGCCGTGGTCGGTGGTGATGATGACGGTGACTTTCTTGCGGGCCAGCATCTTCAGCGTTTCATACAGGGAGGAATGCTCGAACCAAGTCTGCGTCAACGCCCGGAAAGCGGCCTCATCGGGGACCATTTCCTTCAACAGCACGTTGTTCGACCGCCCGTGGGTCAGGACATCGACGAAGTTGATCACCAGGGCGACGATTTGCGAGCCGAGGAAATTCTCCGTCCGCGCGACCAAATCCCCCGCTTCCTGTTCATTCAAGACCTTGATATATTTGATACCGTTGCGGGGTTGGGCTCCCTTGACCGCCAGTTGCCGTTCCAAAAGCTCCCCTTCGCGGCGGTTCCGCGAGACTTCATCGTCGGGATACGCCTTCCAGTCATCGGGATACAACCGGGCGATTTCGACCGGAAACAGGCCGGAGAATATGGCATTGCGGGCGAAAGGCGTGGCCGAGGGGAGAATGGAAAAGAAATATTCATGCTCGACATGAAACAGGTCGGCCATCAACGGTTCGATTTTCAACCAGAGGTCCATGCGCATGCAATCGATGACGATAAAGACGACCTGTTCGCCGGCTTTAAGCCGCGGCGCAACGGTACGATCGACGATGTCGACCGACAACGGCGGCCGGTGATTCGGACCCCCGGCCAGCCATTTCTCGTAGTTCTGTTCATAATAACGGGTAAACCGCCCGTTCCATTCCTTGCGGGTCCCCTTATGGATTTCCGTCAACCCCTCATCCGAATACCGGTCCAGTTCCATATCCCATTCACACAGGACGCGATAGGCCTGGGCCCAGTTCTTCCAGTTGCCGTCTTCGGTCAACAGCGTATTGATGCGGTTGATATCGGCGATATACCGCTGGCCGAGTTTGCCCGCCACGATCGACTTGCGTTGCACCAGCTTCTTGATGGCCATCAACACCTGCGAGGGGTTGACCGGCTTGGTGAGGTAATCGTCGATCTTCTGCCCGATGGCGTCCTCCATGAGGGTTTCTTCCTCGGACTTGGTGACCATGACCACCGGAAGATGCGGCCGCAGGTCCTTGATCTCGACCAGCGTCGCCAATCCATCCTTGCCGGGCATCATCTCATCGAGCAAAACCAGATCGAAATCTTCCTTGGATACCCGCTCCACGGCATCGTCGCCGGAGGAGCAGGGGGTAACCGAAATCCCCTTGCTTTCCAGAAAAGCGATATGCGCCTGCAACATGTCGATTTCGTCATCGACCCATAATACGCGTTGGTCTTTCATAGGCTGTGTTTCGACGCCTCATCCGTTAAAGTCTAATGGAAATACGTTATGCCCGGGGAAGCTGGATAACAAACGTGGCGCCTTTGCCCGGCTCGCTGGCGGCCAGGTAGATGTTCCCTTTATGGTATTCGTTGATTATCCGCCGCGCCAAAGACAACCCCAGACCCCAGCCGCGCCGCTTGGTCGTAAATCCCGGACGGAAAATCCGGCGGGCATCTCCGCGGGAAATTCCGCGGCCGTTATCGGAGACTTCGGTGAAAATTCGTTTGTTGGAGGAATTGGCGTAGGTCCGGACCGTGATCACTCCCTGGCGGGAATCCACCGCCTCCAGCGCATTTTTCAAAAGGTTTTCCACCACCCAGTTGTACAATTCCCGATCCAGATTCGCCTCCGGTATTTCTCCGGGGATAAAGTTGATCCGTACTCCGGCCCCCTGATGCGGGAGTCGCTGCTGGAAGTATTCGACGACATCCGCCGTCAACCGATTAAGGTCTTCCTTTTCCAGCTTGGGCAGAGAGCCGATCTTGCCGAACCGGTTGGCGACCGTTTCCAGGCGGGCGAGGTCGTTTTCGACATGATGATAGATTTCCTGGGGCGAAAATGATCCACCCCCTTCCCCGGTTTTCAGGATGTTGAGCCATCCCAGAAGCGACGAAATCGGGGTTCCCAGTTGATGAGCGGTTTCCTTGGCCATGCCGACCCAGATCGTCCGCTGTTCGGAGCGACGGATATATTGGAAGCCGATCAGAGCCAGCACGATAAACCCCAGCACCATCCCCATCTCCACCAGCGGGATCTGGCGCAATTTCCCGACCAGAGGAGTATCATCGTAGTACAGCTTGCAGATGGCCACGGAGTTGACGTAAATGGGGATTTCCCCCTTGCGTGCTTTCATCGTCTCCATCCGCTTGCGGACCCGTTCCAATGTCTTGGCGTCGTTAGCCTTCTCCGATATCCCCGGCAGTTCCTTCCAGAACAGCGGCCGCCCCGCTGTGTCGGCTACGACGATGGGGAAGTTCGATTTGAGGATGATTTCATCGAAGAGAACGGAGGTGACCGGGCCGCTGGTGCTGTCGGAGGCGACCAACTGCCAAATCTTGGTGTATGTCTGGGCTACCTTGGCTTCGTTGCTTTGCAGTTCGCTGACGATATCGGTCGTGTAGTAGACGAAAACGGCTCCGATGGCGCAGATACCGAACAGCAAAAATCCCTTGAAAACGGTGGAAAACCGGTTGGACAGCGACAGGAGGTATTTTTTCCCGGATGGGGCCACGGAATCAGGCTATCCTTTCCCGCCCGCCCATATACGGGCGAAGCGCTTCGGGGATGATGATCTCGCCGTTGCGGGTTTGATAGTTTTCCATCAGGGCCACAACCAGACGGGGCAGCGCCAGCCCCGATCCGTTCAGCGTATGCGGAAAATGCATTTTGCCGTCCGCCCCGCGATAGCGGCAATTCATCCGCCGCGCCTGGAAATCCTCGAAGTTGGAAACCGAAGATACCTCCAGATATTTATCCACGCCGGCCGCCCATAGTTCGAGGTCATAGCATTTGGCCGCCGCGAATGATAAATCGCCGGTGGCCAGCATCCGGACCCGATACGGAATATCGAGCAACTGAAGAATCCCCTCCGCCTGCGTGACCAGCGATTCCAATTCCGCGTAGGATGTTTCCGGCGTGACGATCTTGACCATCTCCACTTTATCGAATTGATGGACGCGAAGGATTCCCCGGGTATCTTTGCCCGCGGCCCCGGCCTCGCGCCGGAAACAGGGGGTATAGGCGACATATTTTATCGGCAGATCGTTTTCCTTGAGGACTTCCTCCCGATGCAGGTTGGTCACCGGCACCTCGGCCGTGGGAATGAGATACAATTCCTCATCGGCCAGCCGATACATGTCCTCGGCCAACTTGGGAAGCTGTCCGGTCCCGGTCATAACAGCGGCGCGGGCCAGAAACGGCGGCAGGATTTCGGTGAAGCCGAACTTTTCGACATGGTAGTCAAGCATGAACGAGATCAAGGCCCGTTCCAGCTTCGCCCCGGCACCTTTCAACACGAAGTACCCGGAACCGGCTATCTTGGTGCCACGCGGTAAATCGAGAATATCGAGTTTTTCGCCCAACTCCCAATGCGGGGCAGGCTTGAAATCGAAAGCGGGTTTTTGGCCCCACTCCCGGACGGTAACGTTATGTTCCTCGGTCGGCCCGACTGGAACCGATTCGTGAGGGACGTTCGGGACGCGCAGCAGAGCCTGCTGCAATTGCTCCTCGACCTCGCGGATAAACCCGGTCATCTCGCCGACTTTCTGGGCAACGGCCTTCATCTCGGCAATGGCATTTGCGGCGTCGCCGCCCGATTTCTTGAGCCGCGCGATCTCCTCGCTGGCCTGGTTTTGTTTGGCCCGCAGGGCTTCGGTTTCGGTGGTCAGTGCCCGCCGTTTGGCATCTAGGGCCAGAAGCAGATCGATATCGGCCTTGTCGTTTTTGTCGGCGCAGGCCTTTTTGACCCGATCGGGGTTCTCACGGATAAATTTTATGTCCAACATACAAACATTCCACACAACAGGTGATTTATAGGCCGGTAATGTAGTCAATAACCCCGCCGGGGTCAATATTGATCTCCCGGCGCCGGCCGGACATACCCTTTTACTGCAGATGCTTCAGATTGGAGTAAATTTTGTCGCCGTAGTGGGTGACTTTCCCCTGGCTGTAGGCATCGATGATTTCCCGGATACCATCGCGGACGGCCACGGTGGCGCGCCAGTTCAATGTCTGTTCGATCTTGTCGAAACAGACCCGGTAGTCCCGCTTATCGATGGCCGCATCGACGGTCTTGATCTTCGTATGCGGGACCTCCTCTTTGACCATATCCCCCAGCTCGGCGATGCGGTAGTTTTGCGTTTCGGAGCCCAGATTGAAAATCTGACGATCCACTTTCTCCACGGGCGCCTCGACCACCGCGGCAAAGGCCCGAACCACGTCGAGCACGTGGACGTTGGGCCGCCACTGCGAACCGCCGAAGATCGATATTTCGCCATCCTCGATCGCCCTGGCGGTTAGGACATTGACGACCAGATCGAAACGCGGCCGGTAGGAAAAGCCGAAAACCGTCGCCAGCCGAAACACGGTCACCGCCAAAGGCGATTCCGCCCGCGTCAGGATCGCCTCTTCGGAACGAAGCTTGGTTTCGGCGTACAGCGACACCGGGTTCAAGGGCGACGTTTCGGACAACAACTCGCCATTTTCGCCCGCGCCATAGACCGAACAGGTCGAGGCGAACAGGAGCCGCTGGACTTTCTTATGGCGGCAGGCATCGACCAGAATCTTGGAGGCTTCATAGTTGATATCGATGGTGGCGCGATGGTCCAGTTCGCAGGCGGGGTCGCCGACGATGGCCGCCAGATGAATGACCGTGTCGACGTCGTTCATGGCGGTCAACAGGTCCTGAATGTTGCGGCTGTCGCCCCGATAGAAACGGTACGCCGGATGGTTGTCCAGGTCCTTGATGGCGTTGTATCCGAACATCAGGTTGTCCAAAACCGAAACCGAATATCCCCGCTTCAACAGGTACCGGACCATGACCGAGCCGATATACCCGGCGCCGCCGATGACCAGAATCCTTCGGGAACGCCCCGGGTCCCCCTTGCTGTGGTAGAGAGCATCCAGATCGGACAGAAGGACCGTCCGCAACGGTTTCCCCTCGTCGGTCACGATCGGCAGGAAGCGCAGGTTCCGTTCGACCATCATCTGGTGCATCCGCCCGGCGGAAAGCTCTTCGCGGGTCACGGGATAATTCCGGTTCATGATATCGCCGACGGGACGGTCACGGTCGGGACTCTTGAGGTGCGCCTCGATGATGTCGCCATCGGTGATCGTCCCGGCGAAATACCCGTCGCGATCGGTCAGAACGGCGAAGTCGAATCGCGAGCCGTCGATCTCCCGTTTGACCTCGTTTAATGTCAAGTCGGCCGGTAGAACCAGCGGGACCGTATCGCGCGGATCGCCGGTGACTTCGTCTTTCAGAACGACCGGCTCCTTAAACGAAAAGTCGGGCCGACGTCCGATCCACAGGTAGGTTATGACCCGGGACACGGCCGACGCCAGCAGAAGCATGAGCAGCAGGAGAAAAAGGATTCCCCGTTCGGAAGAGACCATCGCCCCGGCATCGAAGCTGATCACGACAATCAGAAGGAAGCCGAGCGTGACCACGTTGAACGCGCCGCCGAACTGCCGCAAGAAACGGTCCGGCCGGCGAAAACGATATTGACGGAAGAGAAAAAGCAGAGAAACCAGTATCGCCGGCACCAAAACGGGGAAAATGGTCGAGATCAACCCCGGCCCGTACATACGGGCAATCGACGGTTTGAACAGGACCAACCCCAAGGTGACGACGAGGAAGGCCACGAAGTCCACCGCACACTGCAAATATGAATACCGACGCCTTAGCATGGTTTTAGCCTATTAGGAAAAGAATATAACTAATTGCCGCCCGGCCGCAAGGGGTCAGCGACGATCAAACAGTTTGGTGAAGGTGTGAAAAATGAGGGCCAGGTCGCCGGTAAACGACGCCTTTTCGAGATAAGACAGGTTCAGTCTGAGTTTGTCCGGCATGATAACTTCGATATAGGCCTTTTCGGGATCGTTGTATTTGGCCAAAATGGTCTCTTCGTCCCGGTACTCGATCGTGGCCGGGTCGGTCAACCCCGGCTTGACCGACAAAACCCGCATCTGCTTGCGGCTGTACATCCTGACATACCGGGGGACTTCCGGCCGTGGGCCGACCAGCGACATATGCCCCCACAGGACATTGAGAAACTGGGGGAGTTCATCGAGTTTGGTCTTGCGCAAAATCCGGCCGATCGGTGTCACCCGGGGGTCTTCCCCGGTCGTGATCGGCAACCCCTGCTTATCGGCCTCTTTTATCATGGTGCGGAATTTGATGATCTTGAACGCCTTGGAGTCTTTACCGATTCTGGTCTGGCGGAAAAATATCGGCCAGCCCATGGTTATCAGAACGGCCAGGGCGATGATCAGGAAGAAGGGCGATAGGACCACCAGGGTCACTGCCGAAACGATTATGTCAAACGCTCGTTTCATCGCCGGTATTTCCGGCAAAGATCGCCGATAATCCCGCAGACATAGTCGATCTCGGCCGTCTTCAACGCCGGATAGAATGGAAGGGTGATCGCCTCATGGAAAGCCCGGTCGGCATTCGGGAAATCTTTCGGGTTGAGTTTGAACCGCCGGCGGTAGTACGATTGACGAAACAGCGGGATAAAATGCACCGAGGTTCCGATTCCGGCCCGGTTCAGTTCCATGATGAAATGGTCGCGGTTAATCTTCAGGCGTTTCAGGCGCAGGCGAAGGATGAAGACATGCCAGGCGTGGAGGGAGTCTTTCTCGACCAGTGGTGGTTTGACTTCGTCGATTTCGGCCAAATTTTTCAAATACCGCTTTGCGGCGCGATGACGCTTTTGTTGCAAGGCCTTGAACTTGGCGAATTGGGCCAGTCCCAGCGAGGCATGCAGGTCGGACAGGTTATACTTGTATCCCAGGTCGAGCAGGTCATACCGCCAGGTTCCCCCTTTGGCGTACCGGTTCCAGGACCCTTTACTCATGGCGTGAAGAGACAGCAGCCTGATCTTGTCGGCCAGTCTTTTATGGCCGGTGGTGACCAATCCCCCCTCGCCGGTGGTAAGATTCTTGGTGGCGTAAAAGCTGAAGGCGCTGGCATCGCCGATGGTCCCGAGTTTACGCCCCTTGTATTCGGCCCCCAATGCATGGGCGGCGTCATCGAACAGCCATATTTTTTTCTGCCGGGCCAGCCGGACAAAACCATCCAGATGAACCGGCAATCCGGCGATATGCACCGGAAGCAGCGCCCCGGTCCGGCGCGTGATTTTCTTTTCCGCCGTTTCGGCGGTGATATTGAGACTGTCGTAATCGATATCGCAATACACGGGCGTGGCTCCCGTGTACAGTATCGCCTCGGAGGTGGCGGCAAAGGTGTAGGGAGTCGTTATGACCTCGTCGCCGGGGCCGATCCCGGCCGCCTGTAATATCAGATGCATCGCCGCCGTGCAGGAGCTGACGGCCATGGCGTGACGGGCGCCGAGGTACTCGGCCAGTTGGGCTTCCAGAAGATGGGTTTTCTTGCCGGTCGTGACCCAGCCGCTTTTGACGGTGTCGGCCAATTCGGCGATCTCCTGCCGTCCGAACGACTGCCGGTAAAAGGGGACTTCGGTGACTTTCATCTTATCCTTTCGGTCCAATCCAGGCCAGGTAATGACTCCGCAAGATAGGGCAGGCGTGGAAAAACTTCAAGAGGGGAAGGCCCAGCTTTCTGGCCAACGGCGGCAGAAGCGTGATAGCCTGGAGGCTGATTGGCTGTTCGGGGAAAAGTCTTTTCAGCTCCCCTCGTCCGATTCCGCAGGTGTCGGGATTGGAGGGATTGCTGTATCGGAAATCGTACCAAAGGATATATCCACCCGGCTTCAATACCCGGATCATCTCGGCGGCGATCCGGCTCTTGAGCGCGTTGTCAAGCACGGAGGTCATCATGGTGAATTGGCTGATCAGATCGAACGTGGCCGACTCGAACGGCAATTCCGCTGCCGATGCCGCCACCGCCTGATGATCGTGGCCGGACGCGCGCCCTTTCTGCAAACGCCAGACGAGCAGATCCACTCCGACATAATCGTCCTTGTTGACCCCCATAGCGACGAACTGGTCGCCCCAATACAACTCCCCCGCCCCGATGTCCAGAATCTTTTTCCCGGCCGGGACCGGCCAAAGCTCATGCAGGCGACAGCCCATGTTCTCGCACAACGTCTCGAAATTGAAACGGTTGCCGGGGTTGTCGAGACGGTAGCGCGAGGCCAGCGCACGGCGCGCCTGAAACACCTGGTCCATCCTGTCGCGTTCATTTTCCACGCGCGATTGTCTCCTGCATCAACGCCTCCAGACGGACGGTAATTCCTTCGCGGGAAAAATGGCGAACCACATATTCCCTCCCTCGCCGGCCCATCTCTTTGCGTTCGGCCTCGCCGATAGCGACAAAATTCCGGAGAGCCGCCGTTATCTGGTCGAGATTCTCCGGTTCGGCCACGAGCCCGCATTCGGCCTTACGGACATGTTCCGCCATTTCGCCCCGGACCGAAAGCATGACCGGAACACCGGCGGCCAGCGCCTCGAAACACTTCGACGGCATGGCCGAATCAAACAGCGGCAGGTCCCGCAGGGGAATGAGGGCGACATCGGCGGCTCGCATAATGCCCGGCATCTCCGATTGCGGCCGGGCATCCCGGAAGAAAACATTATTCAGATGCTCATCGGCCGCCTTTCGGATCAACATTTCCTTTTCCGGACCGTCGCCGATGAAGAGAAATACGATCTTTTGGTTTCTGAGACGCGCGGCCGCCTGAAGGATGATCCCGAGCGCATGCGCCATCCCATGCGTCCCGGCATAGACGGCCAGTATCGCTCCATCCTGTTTCAAGGCAATGATCGCCGGATCGGGTTCGACGGCATCCGAAAAGATGGTATGGTCGACGCCGTTGGTTATCAAGGCGACCTTGTCATCGGGATATCCCATCGCCAGGATGAAGCGACGGATGCCGTCGGTTACGGCCAAAACTTTGTCCGCCTGATGGTAAAACAACCGCTCCAATTTTTGGCTCGCGGCGATAAGCCATTTGTTCTTGAGCGCTCCCAGTTCAATGGCCGTCTGCGGCCAGAGATCGGCCACGTTGAAAAAATACGGCGTTCTGCGCACCCATCGGGAAACGAGACCGATAAAACCGTTGAAAAGCGGCGGTGATTCCAGATAGACGATATCGGGCCGTTTGTGGAAGAGCGTCCAAACCGAAGCGGAAAAGGCAAACGTCAGGTGAATGCAGATTCGCCTGGCAAAACCCCGGTTGGGCGCGATATAGTGAGGGACGCGAACGACGGTCACGCCGTCGATGGTTTCCCGCATCGTGATTTTGCCGCGATATTGCTCCGGTTTGATGCCGCTGGGGTAGTTGGGGAATCCGGTCAGAACGGTGACCTCGTGGCCGCGACGGCTGAGACGCCGCGCCAATTCCGAGATACGCCGTTGAGCGGCCCCGACTTCGGGCGGGAAATAGAGGGTAACAAAGCGAATTCTCATGATGCGGAGAGAACCTCCCGGTATATTGCCTCCATCTGATTCAGATTTTGGTTGAGATCGAATCGTTCCTCGGCGATTTTCCTGCCGGCCCGCCCCATGGCGGCGCGAAGTTCACTATCGGTCGCCAACCGTAGAATCGCCTTCGATAGGGCCTGGCTGTCGCCGGGGGAGATCAGGATGCCACTGATACCATCTTCCACGATTTCCGGTATGCCGCCGACGCGGGTCGCGATGACTGGAATGCCGCAGGCGGCCGCTTCCACCGCCGCCACGCCGAAGGCTTCCCGCCGTGACGGCATGACCATGATATCAGACTCCCCGATCCACTGGACCGATTCTTCCATCTCAACCCAGTCGTGGAACGTGACGGCCGCGCTGATTCCGAGCGAGGCGGCTTGCGCCTCCAATGCGTTTCGCATCGGACCGCCTCCGAGCATTGTCAGCGACAGGCGGGGGTATTCCTTCAATGCCGCCGCCAACGCGTCCAGGACGAGATCGGGGGCATAGTTGGGAAGGTAGATTTTGG